>NZ_JBFAIA010000024.1:0-74774 GCF_040654455.1 Nonomuraea sp. NPDC050691 | reverse complement strand
GGCCGTGGCCCGCATCCGCCGGGCGGTGCTGCCGGTGCTGGCGCACCTGCCGTCGGGCACCGCGTTCGCCGACCGCGCCGGCCTGGTGGCCAACGTGCACTGGCACGCGCCGCTGCTCGACCAGGAGCTGCTCGGCGAGTGCGCCACGGCGGCGCTGGAGGAGGCGCGGCTGCTCGGCCTGCTGGCCAACGACTCGCTCACCGACCTCGGCCGGGCCCTGGCCGGCCTCGCCGCGCACGCGGGCGACGAGAACGACGAGGTCGTGCCCCTCGTCGAGCACGACCCGATCCTGGTGGAGGCCTCCACGCGGGCGCTGGCCAGCGTGCGCAGGAGCGCCTTGTTCGGCCCCGACCTGACCGCGGTGGTCACCGGGCCGCCCGCGGCCGAGCTGGCCGCGCTGCTCGACCGCGTCGCCGAGCGCGAGTCGCGCGGGGCGGCCTCGGTGTGGCGGTTCACGCCCGCGAGCGTGCGCGGCGCGCTCGACCACGGCCACGACGCCGACGAGCTGCTGGAGGAGCTGGCCACGGTCGGCACGGTGCCGCAGCCGCTGGAGTACCTCGTGCGCGACGTGGCCCGCCGCCACGGCGAGGTGACCGTGACCACGGTCGGCTGCGTGGTGCAGGCGTCCGACCCGGCGCTGCTCGCCGAGATCGCCGCCAACCGGCGGCTGGCCCGCCTCGGGCTGCGGCTGCTCGCCCCCACGGTGCTGGTCGGCTCGGCCGACGCCGGGCGCACGCTGGCCACCCTGCGCGACAACGGCTACGCCCCGGTGCCCGTCGCCGACACCGGCGAGATCACCATCCGGCGGGTCCGCCCCGAGGAGCCGCCCGCGGGCGGCAAGCTGATCCTGCTGCCCGGGGGCCAGGTGGCCGAGCTGCCGGAACGGCCCGTCCCGCCGGGGGCCGCCGCGCTGGCCGGGCCCGACGGCCTCGCGCACATCGTGGCCGACCCCGCGCCCGACCCGTACGAGCACGCCCGCCGGCTGGTCGCGGCCGGTCAGAGCCCGCAGCCGGCCGGCCGCACCTGGGCCGTCATCGGGCGGATGGCGACCCGGCTGCCCACCGAGCAGCAGTCGCTGCTGGGGTTCGTGGTCGACCGGGGCGTGCGGGCCGGCATCACGCTGACCGGCGGCCTGACCGCCACCATCAGCCATGGCGAGCTCAAGGGCGGCGCGCTCGACGCCTGGTGCGAGGAGGCGGGCGACTACCTCGAGTTCCCGCTGGGCGAGATCGTCGAGGTCAGGGGAGCTTACTAGCCTTCTTGAGGTTGGCCACGAGCCCCTCGACGAAGGCCGCGTAGCCCTGGTAGCTGAACGGCGTCTCGGCCTGCCACGGGTAGAGCTGCCCCGCCTTGACCGCGGGGAGCTTGGCGAAGGTCGGCTTCTTCATCATCTCCGGGGGCTGGAGCGCCTGGCTGCGGGTGTCGTACAGGATGACGTCCGCGTCGTAGGTGTCGGCGTTCTCCCAGCTCAGCGTCTGGAAGAAGCCGCCCTCGTCCACCTTGGACGGCTTGACGACGTCGAGGCCGTTGGCGGTCAGGTGGACGATGTCAGGGTACTCCGGCGGGTTGACCACCCAGAACGCGTCGGCCCCGCCCGACACCATGAGGATCTTCAGGTCCTTGAACGCGGCCAGCTCCTTCGAGGCGGCCTCCAGCCGGGCCTTGGCCTCGGGCACCCCCCGCAGGTCGGCGCCGAGGGAGGTGGCGAGGGCCTCGTAGCGGCCGATCACCTCGGTGGCGCTCTTGCCGGTCAGCATGATGCCGGCCGTGGGGGCCACCTGCTCGATGGTGTCCTTGGACTTCTCCGGGACGTACCAGAGGGTGTCCTTCACGTACATGTTGCTGACCAGCAGGTCGGGCTGGAGCGTGATGTACTTCTCGACGTTGAACTCGTCCCACACGTTGCCGAGGCCCTCGACCTTGGTGATGTCGACGTTCCCGGCCTGCGGGTCCTTGCCGCCGTCCTTGAGCTTGTGCGGGCCGAACACCGCCACCGGCCGCACCCCGAAGTCCCACAGCGCGGCGGCCGAGCCGACCTGGGCCACGATGCGCGCGGGCCGCTGCGGGCGCTCCAGCTTCCGGCCGCGGTCGTCGGTGAACGTCCAGGCGCCGCCGGCGGATCCGCTCGGGGCGGGCGACCCGCCCGAGGGGGTGGCCTTCGTTCCGGTGCCGGACCCGCACGCCGCCAGGGTCAGCGACGCCGCCAGGCCCGCGGCCGCCGCGAGGAAGCCCCTGCGGGCCAGTACCGGTTCGGACATTTCCATCTCCTGAGGTTAGGCTTACCTTCATCGATCGTGATGAGATTAGCCTTACCTTAGTTTGACCGTGACGAGAGGGGGGCGGGTGCGCCCGGCCAAGCAGACCGAGCCGCCGACCGGGACGGCCCGCCCGTACGACGCCGTCGGTGACGTGGAGGACGGCCCGGACGCCGGGAGGACGGGGCGGCGGCGGGCAGCCCTCCTCGCCGGAGGACTGGTGGCGGCGCTCGGCGTGCTGGTGCTCGTCGCACTGGCCAGCGTGGCGCTGGGCGCCCGGTCCGTACCGCTCCCCACGGTGATCGACGCCTTCCTCGCGCCCGACGCCTCCAGCGACCACGCCGTGATCCGCGAGCTCCGGGTCCCCCGCACGCTGCTCGGCATCGGCGTGGGCGCCGCGCTCGGCCTGGCCGGGGCGATCATGCAGAGCCTCACCCGCAACCCCCTCGCGGACCCCGGCCTGCTCGGGATCAACGAGGGCGCCGCCCTCGGCGTCACCGTGGCGCTCGCACTCCTCGGGGTGTCCGACCCCGCCGTGTACGTGTGGTTCGCGTTCGCGGGCGCGGCCGTGGCCTCCGTGCTCGTCTACGCGCTGGGATCGGCGGGCCGGTCGGGCTCGGCCCCGGTACGGCTGGCGCTGGCGGGCGTGGCCGTGGGCATGGCCTTCACGGCCGCGTGCTCGGCGCTGCTGCGCATCGACGCCAAGACGTTCGACCGGATGAGGTTCTGGCTGACCGGGTCGCTGGCCGGGCAGGACTCGGGCACGCTGACGCGGCTGGCGCCGTTCATGGTGGCGGGCGTCGTCCTCGGGCTGATGCTGGCGCGGCCGCTCAACATGCTGGCGCTCGGCGACGACGCCGGCCGGGCGCTGGGCGTCGCCGTCGGCCGGACCCGGGTGCTCGCCGGGGTGGCCGTGACGCTGCTCTGCGGGTCGGCGACCGCGGCGGCCGGGCCGCTGTGGTTCGTGGGCCTCGCGGTGCCGCACGCCGTGCGCGCGCTCGTCGGCGGCGACCAGCGGTGGGTGCTGCCGTACTCGGCGATCGCCGCGCCGGCGCTGCTGCTGGCGGCCGACGTGATCGGGCGGCTCGTCGCCCGGCCCGGTGAGGTGCAGGTGGGCATCATGTGCGCGCTGCTCGGCGCCCCGGTCTTCATGCTGATGGCCCGGCGCCGGAGGCTCGCCGCCCTGTGACCTCCCGTTCAGAAAGATGCCCCGTACGATCCCGCGCAGGAGACCTTCCGTGACCCTGTCCTCCCCTCCCGGCCGGCCCCGGCGGGTGGTGCGCGTCGGGTCCTGGTCGGTACGGCCGGCGCCCCGGGCGCTGACCGCCTGCGTCGGGCTCGTCGTCACCGGGTTCGCGGTGGCCGTGCTGGCGATCTCCACCGGCGAGTTCACCGTCCCCGTGCCGGACGTGCTGCACGCCCTGTTCGGGCAGGGCACGCCCGTCGCCGAGCTCATCGTGGGCAAGCTGCGCGCCCCCCGGGTCGTCACCGGCCTGCTGGTCGGCGCGGCGTTCGGGATGAGCGGCGCGATCTTCCAGAGCCTCACCCGCAACCCGCTCGGCAGCCCCGACTTCATCGGGTTCACCGCGGGCGCCTCGACGGGCGGCATCCTCGCCGTCGTCTCCGGCGGCACGGCCGCGCACATCGCGGGCGGCGCGCTGGCCGGCTGCGTGGCCACGGCCCTGCTGGTGTACGGGCTGGCCTTCCGGCGCGGGGTGCAGGGCTACCGGCTCGTGCTCGTCGGCATCGGCGCGAACGCGCTGCTCATCGCGGTCAACTCGTACCTGCTGACTCGGGCCAACATCAACGACGCCGCCACCGCCGGCGCCTGGCTCACCGGCAGCCTGAGCGGCCGCGGCTGGGACCACGCGATCCCGGTCGGCGTGGCCGTCGTCGTGCTGCTGCCGGTCTGCGCGTACGTGTCGCGGCCCATGCGGATGATCGAGATGGGCGACGACGCGGCCCGCGCCATGGGGATCAACGTGGAAGGCGTGCGGGCGGCGGCCGTCGTCGCCGGGGTACTGCTGTGCGGCGTGGCCACGGCCGCCGCCGGTCCCGTCGTCTTCGTCGCGCTGGCCGCCCCGCAGCTCGCCCGGCGGCTGGCCCGCTCCCCCGGCGTCACCATGACGGCCTCGGCGCTCACGGGCGCCGTCCTCCTGACGGGCGCCGACCTCGCGGCGCAACGGGTGCTCGCGCCGGCGCAGCTCCCCGTCGGGGTGCTCACCGCCGCGATCGGCGGCGTCTACCTCGCCCTCCTCCTGCGAAAGGACCGCCACTGATGCCCGAGTCCGCCGCCCGGCTGTCGGGCTCCGGCCTGACGCTCGCCTACGACCAGCGGGTGGTCGCCGAGGACCTGGACGTGACGATCCCCGACGAGTCGTTCACCGTGATCATCGGCCCGAACGCCTGCGGCAAGTCCACGCTCCTGCGCGCCCTCGCCCGCATGCTCAAGCCGCGGAAGGGCGCCGTCCACCTCGACGGCAGCGTGATCACCTCGCTGCCGTCCAAGGAGGTGGCCCGCCGGCTCGGGCTGCTGCCGCAGAGCTCGATCGTGCCCGACGGCATCACCGTGGCCGACCTGGTGGCCCGGGGCCGTTACCCGCACCAGCGGCTGATGCGGCAGTGGTCACGGGCGGACGAGGCCGCGGTGGCCGAGGCGATGCGCGCCACCGACGTGACGGAGCTGGCCGAGCGGATCGTGGACGAGCTGTCGGGCGGGCAGCGGCAGCGGGTGTGGCTGGCCATGGCGCTGGCCCAGGAGACGCCGATCCTGCTGCTGGACGAGCCGACGACGTTCCTCGACATCGCGCACCAGATCGAGGTGCTGGACCTGTGCGCCGACCTGCACGAGGCGGGCCGCACGATGGTCGCCGTGCTGCACGACCTCAACCAGGCGTGCCGCTACGCCACACACCTCGTCGTCATGCGCGACGGCCGGATCGTCGCCGAGGGCGACCCGTCGGCGATCGTGACGCCCGAGCTGGTGGAGCGGGTGTTCGACCTGCGCTGCGAGATCATCGCCGATCCGCAGTCGGGCACCCCGCTCATCATCCCGGAGGCCCGCCGCCGCGCCCCCGCCCCGACCGTCCTCGTGGAGGGGCCCTAGCGGACGCCGCAGAGGCGGACGGCGAGCAGGGCGAGGGCGCGGGTCACCTCGCGCAGCTCCGCCAGCTCCACCTGCTCCCTCGGGGCGTGCGCGAACCGCACGTCCCCCGGCCCGTAGTGCAGCGACGGGATGCCGCCCGCCGTGTAGAGCCGCAGGTCGCTCCCGTACGGCGCGGCGGCCTCGCGCGGCCAGGCGCCCGAGACGTCGGCGACCGCCCGGTTCACCTCGCCCAGCAGCGGATGCCCCTCGGGCAGGCGCCCGCTGGCGAACTGGCCGCCCGGCCACGTCACCACCGGCGGGTTGTCCCGCAGCCAGGGGCTCGCCGCCCCGTGCACCGCCTCCTCCAGCGCGGCGCGCGCGTCGGCCGGGTCCTCGTCGAGCCGGACGCCGAGCCGTCCCTCGGCGACCAGCAGGTCGGGCACCGTGCTCGCCCAGTCGCCGGCCCGCACGGTGCCGATCTCGATGGGGTACGGCAGCGCGTTGTCGCCGTACAGGGGCGGCACGTCGCGGTTGCGGTCCTCCTCCAGCCGCCGCAGCGCCTCGAACACCGGCCAGAACACCTCGACGGCGCTGACCCCCTCGGTCCGGGTGGCGCCGTGGGCCGCCCGGCCGGGGACCTCCAGCCGGAAGGTCAGCGCGCCCGCGTTGGCCGTGATGACGGTGCCGCTGGTCGGCTCGGTGAGGACGGCCGCCTCGGCGGTGTGGCCCCGGGCCAGCGTGGCGAACGCGCCGAGACCGCCGTCCTCCTCGCTCATCACGCAGTGGACGGCCAGCGGCCGGACCAGGCTCACCCCGGCCGTGCGCAGGGCGCGGACGACGGCGAGGTTGGCGACCAGGCCGGCCTTCATGTCGCAGGCGCCCCGGCCGTGGAGGGTGTCGCCCACGATCCGCGCGGCGAACGGGTCGTTGCCCTCCCACTTGGCCAGGTCGCCGGTCGGCACGACGTCGACGTGGCCCTGGAGCGCCAGCGCGGGCACGCCCTCGCCGCCGGTGACGCCCACCACGCCGTACGCCTCCGTGCGGGGCGCCTCGGTACCGGGGAAGTCCTCGCGGGCCCGCAGCCCGTCGATGTCGATCTTCCACACGTCGACGTCGAGGCCGGCCTCTGCGAGCAGCCGGGCGAAGCGGTGCTGGAGCTCCGACTCGGCGTCGGTTCCCGTGATGCTGGGCACCCTGACCGTCTCGGTCAGCAGGCTCACGGTGCCGGGATCGTCGACGGCGTCCAGGACCCGGGCTTCCACGTCGCGCATGAGGCAACCCTAGCCACGCCCCGCCCCCGCCATGAACCCGGACCGGGCGCGGTGGCGATACAGGGGGGAGGTGCCGATGTGCGGCGATGGATGAGGATCGCGGCCGGGATCGTGACGGGGGTTCCTGGGGCCGCGCTGGCGGGGTGGGCGGCGGTGCGGTGGAGCGGGTTCGAGCCGGGCTGGCCGTGGGTTCCGGTGGTGGCGTTCACGCCGTACGC
The DNA here is from genome assembly GCF_040654455.1 of Nonomuraea sp. NPDC050691. Lineage (NCBI taxonomy): Bacteria > Bacillati > Actinomycetota > Actinomycetes > Streptosporangiales > Streptosporangiaceae > Nonomuraea > Nonomuraea sp. NPDC050691. The sequence continues at coordinate 67,945 of NZ_JBFAIA010000024.1, read as the reverse complement.
GGGGGGCGCGGCGGTGGTGGTACTGCTGGTCGCGGGGCTCCTGCGGCTGCGGGTGCCGGCGGCGCTGGCCCTGGTGGCGGCCATGGGACTGGGTGTCGCCGTGCTGCCCAGGGCGTTCGCGGACGGCGACACGGACGGCCCGGGGCCCCGAGTGCCGAGCGCGGAACGCCGTGAGGACACGATCGGAGCGGCGCCGCGCGTCCTGAGCGCGGGACGGCCGGAACACGCGGGTGCGGCGGAGTTGCGGGTGCTGAGCGCGAACCTGCTCGTCGGCTCGGCCGACCCCGCGGGCCTCGTGGCGCTGGTGGAGCGGCTGCGCCCCGACGTCCTGGCGCTCCAGGAGTTGACGTCCGAGGCGAAGGAGCGGCTGGAGCGGGCCGGGCTGCGCCGCGCCCTGCCGTACGTGGTCGCGCGTCCCGAAACCGGCGCGGCCGGGTCGGCGCTGTACGCGCGTCACCGGCTGACCCCCGCCGCGGGACCGCCGCCGAGCACGTTCGAGCAGGTGGCCGGGATGCTGGAGCTTCCGGGCGGCACGCGGGTGGAGATGGTGTCCGTGCACCCGTGCGCCGTTCACGTCTCCGAGACCCGGCCGTGCTGGCGGCGCGAGCTGGACGCGCTCCCCCGCGCCGACGGAACCCTGCGGGTGCTGGCCGGGGACTTCAACGCGACCCTCGACCACCTGCCGCTGCGCCACCTGCTGGCCTCCGGCTACCGGGACGCGGCCGACGCCACCGGGCGCGGGCTCACGCCGACCTGGCCGGCGCGCGCATGGCACGGCCTGCCCGGCGTGACGATCGACCACGTGCTCGTGCCGGAACGGGTGTCGGTGCGCGGGTACGGCGTGCACGCGCTGGCGGGCAGCGACCACCGTCCCGTCTTCGCCGAACTGACCCTTCGCTGACCCCACGCCCGAGCCGGCGTCTCACCGATCATGAAAGTGCTGGTGGGGCGCGGCGGCCTCCCGGTGGATCGTAAACTTGGCCCGTGGCAGAGCCCAAGTTCGAGATTCAGATGCTGCACGACCGGGTGATGATCCGGCTGGAGCAGAATGCCGAGGAGCGCCGGAGCGGTTCGGGGATCGTGATCCCGGCGACCGTCAAGCTCGCCAACCGGCTGGCCTGGGGAGAGGTCTGCGGCGTGGGGTCCAACGTGCGCTCGGTCAAGGTGGGCGACAAGGTGCTGCTCAACCCGGAGGACCAGTTCGAGGTGGAGCTGCACACCCAGGTCTACCTGGTGATGCGTGAGCGCGACCTGCACGCGGTGGCCACGCAGGAGACCGACCACGGCACGGGGCTCTACCTCTGATCCCGCGCCCGCCGGAAGCCTGATCACGCGGAATTGGCCGATCAGGCGCGGTCGGCTGATCAGGCGCGGTTGAAGGTCAGGCGCGGTTGAAGGTCAGCCACAGTTCGGCGGTCCACGCGCGCGCCGGGATGACGGCCAGCGCGCGTGTCGCCCTGCCGTCCAGGCCCACCACGGTCAGCCGGTAGGCGCCGCCCTGGGGCATGACGGCGATGACGTGGTCCTCGTCCCACCAGCCGAACAGCGCGGCCGGCCGTACCGCGACGCGCTTGATGATCCGGCCGGTGGCCGGGTCGGCGACGCAGAGCCGCTCGGCGGAGCGCGGCGGGCACCACAGCGCCAGGCGGCGGCCGGACGGCGAGTAGGGATCCTCGGGACCGGCGGGCCGGCCGAGCGTGGCGTGGGTGGTGAGGACGGCGCCGTCGGCGGCGCGATAGGCGCGCAGCCCGTCGCCGTGCCTCGCGATCAGGTCGCCCCGGGGCGTCCAGGTGAACGCCGCGCGCGCGTCGAGGCCGGCGACCGTGACCGTGCGGGCGGTGCCGGCCGCCACGTCCACGACGGTGAAACCGGCGGCACGCCAGGACCCGCCGGCCTTGCGCTCGACGGTCAGGGCGACCCGCCTGCCGTCCCGGGACCACGCGACGGAGGAGGCGGCGAGCGGCTTGGCGACGGTCGGGACGCGCCGCAGCGCGCCCGTGGTCCGGTCGCCGAGGAGGAGGGCGTCCTTGCCGGCCCGGTAAGCCGTGGGGACCATGGCGAGGGTGCGCCCGTCGGGCGACACCGCGGCCTCCGACACGCCCGCCCGCACGGTGAACGCGTCACCGGTGCGGGCACGCACGTACGTTGCCCTGGTGCCGAGCCCGTACGCGCTGAGGCGTACGGGATCGCCGCTCTGCTGCCGGTACGTCACACCGATGCCCGGCAGCGGCAGGGCCGCGGCGGCCCGCCCGGCGGTGTCGGTCGGCGCCGGGGTGGGCGTCGGGGTGAAGGCGGTGCTCGGGGCGGACGCTGTGGCGGCGAGCGCCGTGCGGTCCGGCGTGGTGAGGTTCGGCGCCGTGATACTCGGCGCGGTGAGGAGCGTCAGGGAGAGCGCGGCGGCGGCGTAGGCGGGCACGCCCCGCACACTAGACACCGGGCGGCGCGATATCCCGGGCGATACCGGCCCGGTATGGCGCCGGCGGCGGGGCGGCTCAGAAGAACCGCCGGCTCAGCAGGAGCAGGTCGACGCCGACCGCCTTCATGCCGAAGTACACGATCGTGGCGGCGGCGGCCACGGTGACGAGCAGGACGACGATGCGCACGGCCCAGCCCTGTCGCTTGTACCACTCGGTCCAGGCGTGCAGGGTGCGCTTGCCGAACTCCAGCACCCGCCGCGCCCAGTGGAACTCCGTGGCGAGCACGGCCAGCCCCGCGAACACCACGAGCCAGCCCGGCCCCGGGAACGGCACCATGATGAGGCCGCCCACGACCATGACGGCGCCGATCACGCCGATGACGATCTTGAGGGTCAGGGCGCCCGTGCGCGTGGAGCGGACGCCGTCCAGCCAGCCGTGCAGGCCGCCGCGGCGTGCGGGCATGTCGGAGGCGAGCGCGGCCTCGTCCTTCACCGCGTCGGCGTCCCCGGTCTCTGAGTCGTGGATCGGCACTGTCCCCCCGGACGTTCGGTCGTGCCCCCAAGGATACGGCCGGCCATTCGGACATATGTGACCGGAAGTATAATGATCTATATACCCGGCCGAAAGTAAAATCTCCCGCCTTAGCCGCACTATCTGTCAAACATCGGTTAATGTGCGCTATGCCCGAGGTCATGCTTCGTACAGTCACCGGCCCCATCCGCGCCGCCTCGGTGGACGGCGCCGTCCTCCCCCACGAGCACCTGCGCACCGACATGCGCTGGGCGGTCGGCATCGACTCCGACCCGCACCGCTGGCTCGACGAGGAGCACACGGTCACCGACGAGCTCCTCGACCTGCGCCGGTCGGAGGGGCTGAACCTCGTCGTCGAGCTCACCTGCCTCGGCATGGGCCGCGACGCCGCCGGGCTGGCCCGCCTCGCCGCCGCCGCGCGGGTGCCGGTGGTCGCCTCGACCGGCGTGTTCAGCCAGCCGTTCTCCCCGGCGCGCGACGCGGACGTGCACACGCTCACCCGGTTGCTCATGGACGAGATCTCGAACGGCCTCGACGGGACCGGCGTGTTCCCCGGAGTGATCGGCGAGGTCGGCTGCTGGGGCGCCGAGCCCACGCCCGCCGAGGAGCGCGCCCTCATCGCCGCCGCCCACGCCTCGATGGCCACCCGCCTCCCGGTCGCCACCCACGGCCGCGACGCGCTCGGGGTGCTGGAGATCCTGCTCGCCCAGGGGCTGCCCGCCTCGCGGGTCGCCGCCGGGTACGCGGGCTCCGACCTGCCCGACGCGCGCAAGATCGCCGAGACGGGCGCGTACGTGAGCGTCACCGCCCTCGGCGCCGGCGTGGACGCCGCCGTCCGGGTCGCGCTCGGCCTCATCGAGGAGGGACACGCGGAGCGGCTGCTGCTGAGCACGGGGACGAGCCGGGTGTCGCAGCTCGCCAAGTACGAGGGGCCGGGGTACGCGCACCTGTTCCACGCGGTGCTGCCGCGTCTGCGCGAGGCCGGGGTGGACGAGGACACGATCCGGCTCGTCACCCACGGCAACCCGCTGCGCTGGCTCACCTCCGGCGCCTCCTGACCGCCACCGCCCCGCCCGGCCTTCCCCCTGTCCCGCCGCCCGGCCCCTCCCCCGCCCCCCGTCTCCCCGGTGCCCACTGACTCCCACTGGCCGGCCCCTCACTGCCCGGTCCCTCACTGCCGGCCGACCGCCCACGCTGCCCGGCCGCCTGACCCGCCGCCGCCCAGCCGCCCGGGCGGGCTCCCGGCGCCGGGATCGGACGTCCGGAGGGTCGGAGATGGCTAGGATCGAGGCGATACGAGCCTGGCCGGGTGGGGGATGGTGAGCGAGGAGACGCACAGCGGCGGCCGGTCGCGCGGGCGCTTCGCGCGGCTGTCACGCCTGGGCACGACACGAATGGGCACGGCACGCCGGTCGGGCGGGGCGCTCGCGCGGCTGGGCGACGTGCCCGTCGTGGTGATGCTGGCGTGGGCCGGCTGGCTGGCGGTCCCGTGGTCGTTCAGCGGTCTCGCCCAGGCGCGCGCCGCCGCCGCCGCCGCCGAGGCCGGTCTCCCTCCGGCTCCGGCCGCCACCGAGGCCGCCTCCCCACCCACCCCACGCGGAACCGCCGCCGAGACGGCCGCCCCGGCTGCCCTCACCGGGACTCCCTCGCCGCCCGCCTTCGCCGAGACCGCCTCGCTGGTCGCTCCACGCGGCTTCGCCGCGCCCGGCAAGGCGTGGGGCCTGCCCGCGACCCGCCTGTCCCCCGCCACCGTCCTCCGGTCCGCGCCCTCTCAGGAGGCCGTGTCCGCGGGGGTGGGGCCGGAGGCGTTCGCGGCGGAGCGGGCGTGGATCGCGGGCGAGGTGCATGACGCCGCCGGCCACGGGCTGGCGGCCATCGCCATGCAGGCCGGGGTCGCCCTGGTCACCCTGGACGACGACCCCGAGCAGGCGCGGGTCTCGTTACAGGCCATCCGCGAGACGAGCCTGACCGCCTTGGCGCAGCTCCGCGCCGCCCTCGACCGCCTGGACCCCCGCCCTGGCGCCCCCGCCACCCGAGCCCCGTACAGCACGGACTCCGCACACGACGCGGACGGCGGGCTCGGGGCGCTGGTCGACGGGGTGCGGGCCGCCGGCCTGCGTGTGGAGGTCGAGCCGGCCGGCCCCGCCGTGCCGCCCCACCTCCAGGACGCCGTCTACCGCGTCGTACGCGAGTCCCTCACCAACGTCCTGCGCCACGCCGGCCCCTCCTCCACGGCCCGGGTCACGCTGTCCGGCGAGCCGGGCGCGTACGTCGTCGAAGTCGTCGACCACGCGGCCGGGACACCGGAACATCGGAGTGAGCCCGGCACCGGCGGCCGCGGTCTGGCCGGGATGCGCGCCAGGGTGACCGCGCTCGGCGGGCACCTCACCGCGGGCCCCCACCAGAACGGCGGCTTCCGCGTCCTCGCCCGCTTCCCCACAGAGACAGCCATCCCCACAGAGCCCGCCTCCGCCAGAGAAACCGCCGTCGCCCGCTTCCCCGCGAGGACCACGGGCACGGTTCCCGGGGAGGACGTGTGATCCGGGTCGCCGTCGCCGACGACCAGGCCGTCGTGCGCATGGGTCTGAGGGCGCTGCTGGAGCGCGAGCCCGACCTGGAGTTCGCCGGCGAGGCGGCCGACGGCGCCGCCGCGCTCGACCTGCTCCGCCGTACCCGTCCCGACGTGCTGCTGCTCGACATCCGGATGCCCGGCATGGACGGCCTGGCCACGCTGCGCGCCATCGCCGCCGACCCCGGCCTGGCGGGCACGCGGATCGTGGTGGTGACGACGTTCGCCGTCGACGAGTACGTCTTCGCCGCCCTCCAGGCCGGCGCCAGCGGCTTCCTGCTCAAGGACAGCGCCCCGGACGAGCTGGTGAACGCGGTGCGGGTGGTGGCGGCGGGCGAGGCGCTGCTGTCCCCGTCGATCACCCGGAAGGTCATCTCCCTGTTCGGCCGGAGCGGCGCCGAGCCCGTGCGCGGGCTGGACACGCTCACCCCGCGCGAGCGGGAGATGGTGGCGTGGGTGGCGACCGGCCGGTCCAACGAGGAGATCGCCGGGGAGCTGGTGATCAGCCCCGACACGGTCCGCACGCACGTGAGCCGGGCCATGGTGAAGCTGGGGGCGCGCGACCGGGCCCAGCTCGTGGTGTTCGCCATGCGGGCGGGGCTGGCCGTCCCGGGGTAGCGGGCTCAGCGCAGGAAGCCCTCGTAGTTGCGCTGCTGGAGCTGCGCCTCGATCTGCTTGACCGTCTCCAGGCCCACGCCCACCATGATGAGCACGCTGGTGCCGCCGAACGGGAAGTTCTGCTGCGTCCCCGGATCCCGGAGGATCATGAACGCGAGCAGGGGCAGCAGCGCCAGCACCCCGAGGTAGGCCGCGCCGGCGGCGGTCAGGCGCGACAGCACGTACGCGAGGTAGCCGGCCGTCGGCCCGCCCGGCCGGATCCCCGGCACGAACCCGCCGTACCTGCGCATGGAGTCCGCCACCTCCACCGGGTTGAACGTGATCGACACGTAGAAGTACGCGAACCCGACGATCAGCAGCACGTACGCGGTCAGGTAGAGCGGATGCGTGCCCGTGGCGAGGACCCTCGACACCCATCCGCCGGCCGCGTCCCCCAGCAGCGGCGCGGCCATGGTCGGCAGGTAGAGCAGCGACGAGGTGAAGATGACCGGCACGATGCCCGCCTGGTTGACCTTGAGCGGGATGTAGGTGCTGGTCCCGCCGTACATGCGGCGCCCGACCATGCGCTTGGCGTACTGCACGGGCAGGCGGCGCTGCGCCTGCTCCACGTACACGACGCCCGCGACGAGGAACACGCCCGTCACCAGCATCACCCCGAACGAGAACGGGCTCACCATGAAGATCGTCGACATGTACGACGGGAAGACGGCCACGACCTGGGTGAACATCAGCAGCGACATCCCGTTGCCGATCCCGCGGTCGGTGATCAGCTCGCCGAGCCACATGACCAGGCAGGTGCCCGCGACCATGGTCACCACGATGACGGCGACGCCGAGCAGGCTCTGGTCGCGCAACAGAGGCGTCGTGCAGCCCGGCAGCAGGTTGCCGGTGCGGGCCAGCGCCGTGACGGTGGTCGCGTTGAGGACGGCCATCCCGACGGTGAGGTAACGGGTGTACTGGGTGATCTTGGCCTGCCCGTTCTGTCCCTGCTTGCGCAGCGCCTCCAGCCGGGGCACCAGCACGGTGAACAGCTGCATGACGATGCCCGCGGTGATGTACGGCATGACGCCGAGCGCGAACACCGACAGCTTGAGCATGGCGCCGCCGCTGAGCAGTTGCAGCATGTCGACCAGCCCGCCCCGCGCCGTGCCCAGGCACTGCCGTACCGCGACCACGTCCACCCCGGGCGCGGGCAGCACCTGCCCGAGCCGGAACAACGCCAGCAGACCCAGCGTGAACAGCAGTTTCCTGCGGAGCTCCGGCACCCGGAACGCCCTGATCAGCACAGTGAGCATGGCTCCCGAGTCTGGCCCGGGACCGGCCGGGGGTCGTCCGCCCAGCCGATGCACCCGTGTACGCGGATCCGCGTACACGGGCCCACGTCATGAAGGCGGGTAGACCGCGGCGAGGATGTCGGGCAGGCGCGGGACCAGCCGGGTGAAGCGGCCCTCCGCGCAGCCCGCGTCCGGCTCGTTGGCGAGCTGCTGCGACACCAGGCCGGCGATCAGGCTCGCGGCCAGGGCGAGCCCGTCGTCGCCGGCCGCGTCGGGGTGCAGCTCGCCGCGCTCCACCGCGCCCTCGAGCAGGCCGGCGAAGTGCGCGTGGATGTCCAGCGCGGGCGCGTACGCCTGCGGGGACGGCGTGAAGCCGGGCACCGGCCGCCAGAACAGCAGCTGCGCGAGCACCTGGTTGTCCATGATCCACCGGGCGCCCGCCTCGTAGGAGGCCCCGAGGGCGCGCAGCCCGGGCGGGTGCGGCTCGGCGGCCCGGCGGACCGCGTCGAGGTACTGGCGCTGGCCGCGCTCGAACAGCGCGTCGTACACGGCGGTCCGTGACGGGAAGTACCGGTACAGCGAGGGCGGCTGGACGCCGAGCCGCCGGGCGACCGTGGACAGGCTCAGCCCGGCCACGCCCTCCTCGGCCATCACGCCGAGCGCCAGCCCGAGGATCTCGTCCTGCGTCTCCGCCCTGCGCCGGGCCCTGCGATCCGGAATGTCAGCCACGTCATGTAGCTTACGCTATGAGGATTAGCTACAGGTATTAGCTAAAGCTAAGGGGGATCGCATGTCGCGTCACATCGTGCTCACCGGACTGCGCCAGAACAACCTCAAGGACGTATCGCTGCGGCTGCCCAAGGAGCGGCTCACGGTGTTCACGGGTGTGTCGGGGTCGGGCAAGTCGTCGATCGTGTTCGAGACGATCGCGGCCGAGTCGCGGCGCCAGCTCAACGCCACGTTCAGCGCGTTCGTCCGCAACCGGCTGCCCTCCTTCGAACGCCCGCGCGCCGAGCGGCTGGCCGGGCTGACGGCCGCCGTCGTGGTGGACCAGAAGCCGGTCGGGGGCAACGCGCGCTCCACGGTCGGCACGATGACCGAGATCCACCCCATGCTGCGGGTGCTGTTCTCACGCCGGGGCGAGCCGTCGGCGGGCCCGGCCACCGCGTACTCCTTCAACGACCCACAGGGCATGTGCCCCGAGTGCCACGGCATCGGCCGGACCATGGAGGTGGATCTCGACCTGCTGCTGGACCGCGACCTGTCGCTGGAGGAGGGCGCCATCCGCATCCACCCCGTCGGCTCGTACGCCTGGAAGCTCTACGCGGCGAGCGGCCTGTTCGACCCCGCGAAGCCGCTGCGCGACTTCACCGGCGACGAGCTCGACCTGCTGCTGTACGGCGGCGGCTTCAAGGTCGAGCGCGGCGGCGGCTACGAGAACACCTACGAGGGCGTCGTCACCCGCTTCAACCGGCTGCACCTCAACCGCGCCGTCGACGCCCTCGACGAGACGGCGCGCCGCGTGGTCCGCGAGGGACGCTGCCCCGCGTGCCGGGGCGCGCGGCTCAACGCGGCGGCGCTCGCCTCACGCATCGGCGGGCGCAACCTCGCCGACCTGTGCGCCCTGGAGGTCGCCGACCTGATCGGCGTGCTGGAGGAGCTGGACGACCCGGTCGCCGGCGAGGCGGTCGAGGCGCTGCGCCGCATCGAGGCGATCGGCCTCGGCTACCTGACGCTCGACCGCGAGACCCCCACGTTGTCGGGCGGCGAGGCGCAGCGCCTGAAGACCGTACGCCACCTCGGCAGCAGCCTGACCGGCCTGACGTACGTGTTCGACGAGCCCAGCGCCGGCCTGCACCCACGCGACGTGCACCTGCTCGGCGACCTGCTGCTGGAACTGCGCGACAAGGGCAACACCGTGCTGGTCGTCGAGCACGACCGCGACCTGATCGAGCTCGCCGACCACGTCGTGGACCTGGGGCCGGGCGCCGGCGCCGACGGCGGCCGGGTCGTGTACGAGGGGACGGTCGCCGGGCTGCGCGCGAGCAGTACGCTGACCGGCCGCATGCTGGACCGGGCGAGCGGGTTCAAGGACTCCCACCGCACGCCGGCCGGCTGGCTGACCGTCGCCGGCGCCCGTACGCACAACCTCAGGGACGTGACGGTCCGCGTGCCCCTGGGCGTGCTCACTGCGGTCACCGGCGTGGCGGGGTCGGGCAAGAGCACGCTGGCCACGGTCGAGCTCGCCGCCCGCCACCCCGGCGTGATCCTCGTCGACCAGTCGGCCATCCCCGCCTCGCCGCGCTCGACCGTGGCGACGTACCTGAGCGCGATGGACCCGCTGCGCCGGATGTTCGCCCGCGCCCACGGCGTGCGGGCGGCGCTGTTCAGCGCCAACTCGGAGGGCGCCTGCCCGGCCTGCGGGGGACGCGGCGAGATCACCACGGACCTGGCGTTCATGGACCCGGTCACCCGCGTCTGCGACGCGTGCGAGGGCACCCGCTTCCGGCCGGAGACGCTGTCGTACCGGGTAGGCGGGCGGACCATCGCCGAGGTGCTGGCGCTGACGGCCGACGAGGCGGCCCGCGCCTACGACCTGCCGGGACCGGCGCGGCTGGCGGACCTCGGGCTCGGCCACCTGACGCTGGGGCGCGCGCTCACCACCCTGTCGGGCGGAGAGCGCCAGCGGCTCAAGCTGGCGCACCGGCTGCGGGAGGAGGGCAACGTCTACGTCTTCGACGAGCCGACCACCGGCCTGCACATGGCCGACGTCGGCACGCTGCTCGCCCTGCTCGACCGGCTGGTCGACGCCGGGAACACGGTCGTCGTGGTCGAGCACGACCTGGAAGTGGTCAAGCACGCCGACTGGGTGATCGACCTGGGGCCGGAGGCCGGCCGGCACGGGGGTGAGGTGGTGTTCGAGGGCACCCCGCCCGAGCTGAGCCGGGCCTCCACCGCCACGGCGGCGTACCTCGCCAGGTCACTCGGCGGCCCTCAGGCCACGCGGTAGTCGTCGTCCCGCGCGTCCATGATGGCCATGTGGCCCGGCAGGTGGCCGATCGCGAACTCCACCCCGCTGGCCATGATCGCCGCCTGCGGCGTCACCCCGCACGCCCAGAACAGCGGCACCTCGCCCGGCCGCACCTCGACCGGATCGCCGAAGTCCGGGCGGGCGAGGTCCGCGACGCCGATCACCGCCGGATCGCCCACGTGGACCGGCGCGCCGTGCACCCTCGGGTACCGGCCGCTCACCTCGATCGCGGTGGCCACCAGCTCCGCGGGCACCGGCCGCATCGACACCACGAGCGGCCCCGACAACGTCGCCGTCGGCTCGCACGGGACGCTCGTGCGGTACATCGGCACGTTCGTCCCCAGCTCCAGGTGCCGCACCGGCACGCCCGCCGCGAGCAGCGCGCCCTCGAAGGTGAAGCTGCAGCCGATGAGGAACGGCACCAGGTCGTCCCGCCACCACGCCACCACGTCGCCGGCGTCGGCGACCGGCCGCCCGTCCCGGTAGACGCGGTAGCCCGGCAGGTCGGTGCGCAGGTCGCCGCGGAACAGCGCCGTGGAGTACGCACCCGGCTCCCCCACGTCGAGGACCGGGCACGCCCGCGCGTTGCGATGGGCGAACAGCAGCAGCTCATAGCCGAGCGGCCGGGGCACGGCGATCAGGTTGGCCTGCGTCCAGCCCCTGCACCAGCCCGCGGTGGGCGACCGCTCGCCCGCGCGGAACCGCTCGCGCGCCTGCGCGGGCGTCAGGTCTGCGACATCCACGCTTCGACAGTACGCCCGAGGGTGCCGCTCAGCGCTCCACCGAGAAGGTGTGCGTTCTACGAAGCTCCCTCCTCCACCGAGAAGGTGTGCGTTCTACGAAGCTCCCTCAGCGCTCCACCGAGAAGGTGTGCGGGCCGAGGCTCATGCCGTCGTCCCCCTGGGGCACCACGTACCCGTGGGCGACGAGGGTCGCCAGGCTGCGCCGCACCCCGTCCTCCTCCAGACCTGTGGCGCGGCACAGCGCGCCGACGTCCACGCTGCCGCCGCCCTGCGCCTGCGCGGCGACGGCCTCGTAGACATGCACGTCCACGTCCGACAGCGCCTGCACGTCATGGGCCCGCGCGTCCTCGTCTTCGTGGTGGGTCATGAGCGTGCCCTCGCTCCCTCCCTCAGCCGCTCCGGGTCCACGTCCCGCTCGGGGTAGCGGCGCAGGTACTCGCTCTCCAGCTCGTTCGTCCGCGAGGTGTGGCGGGCGAGCGCGTCGTCGGAGCCGTGCAAGAAGGCGTCGGTTCGGGTGGCGTGCAGTTGCCGCAGCTCACGCAGCAGATCGTCGTCACTCAGTTCTCTGGGGTCGATTCCCATGGTCGTCATGGGGTGCCCCCTACCCGGAATGACCTCGACAATATCTGTCACATTTCCTGACACATGGGATTGCCGGGAACAGAAGTGAGCCTTACCTTCCCGTTATGGACCTTGAGCTCCGGCACCTCAGGATCGTCCGGGCGGTCGCCGACGCGGGAAGCGTGAGCAAGGCCGCGTCCACGCTGGGCCTGGCGCAGCCGGCCCTGTCCGCCCAACTCAAACGCATCGAGAGAGCGCTCGGCGGCAGCCTGTTCGAACGCGACAGGCTCGGGGCCCGGCCCACCCGCCTCGGCGAGCTGGTGCTCGCCCGGGCCCGTGTCCTCCTCCCGGCCGCCCAGGAACTCCAGGACGAGGCGGCCCGCTTCGTCACCCGCCCCTCCCCCGGGTTCCGCATCGGCGCCACGTACGGGCCCGTGCTCGGCGGCCTCGTCGACCGGCTGGCGGCCGAACACACGGTCAGCACGTACACGAGCTGGTCGGCCCGCGAGCTGGCCTCGATGGTGGAGCTGGGACGCCTGGACTACGCGCTCGTCGGCGCCTGCGGCGACAGCGGCGCCCCCGCCGGCGCGCTGCTGTGGGACTCGATCAGCCTGGACCCCATCTTCGTGCTCGTCTCAGAGCGGCACCCGGCGGCCGGGGAGAAGGAGGTGGAGCTGGCGGACCTGGCGGACGAGCAGTGGGCCGTCACGCCGGGCGACGCCTGCTTCGCCGACTGCTTCGCGATGGCGTGCGCCCGCGCCGGGTTCACGCCCGGCACGATCTACGAGACCGACGTGACCACCTGCGCGCACCTCGCCCAGGTCGGCCGGGCGGTGGCGCTCTGCCAGGCCACGCACGTGCCGGAGCCGGAGCTGGTCATGGTGCCACTGGCGGGGGCGCCGTTACGCTGGCGCCAGCTCCTCGGCCGCCACCCCTCCGCGCCGGACGCCACCTGGGTCCTGTCCCACGCCAAGCAGGCCCACCTGGACTCGGTACACCGGAACCCCGTGTACAGCGACTGGCTCGTCCGCAACCCGTCCTTCGGCACCGCCCCGTGACTTCCTAGATCGCGACCCGTCGGCTCACACGGGCCAGGTCGCCACCATGAACTCCCACCCGGGCCGCCACTCGAACGGCGCGCCCACCAACTCCTCCAGCGGCACGCCCTCCAGCAGGTTCTGCAGAGCCCACCGGTTGGCGGAGTGCGCGACGACGAGCACCGTACGCCCCTGCCACTCCTTCATGCAGTCCTCCAGGAAGGAGGCGGTCGCGGCCACCACGTCCCGGTAGCTCTGCCCACCGGGCCAGGGGGCGTCGATGTACCGGCGCCGCAGGGCCGCCACCTCGCTCACGGGCCGCCCGTTGTAGATCCCGTAGTCGCACTCCCGCAACCGCACGTCGACCCGGACCTCCTTGCCGCGCCTGTCGCGGGTCCCCCTGCCCCTGGCCTCCCCGTCGCGGGCCTCACTCTCGCGGGCTTCACTCTCGCGGGACGGAAAGGCGATCTCCACGGTCTCCACCGCCCGCCGCAGGTCGGAACAGTAGACCACGTCCACGTCCCGGCGCCGGACCCCGAGCTCGACGGCCAACTCCCGCCCCCGCTGCGACAACGCGCCGGGCAGGATGCCGGTGGCGATGCCGATCTCGTTGTCCACGGTGACGGAGTGCGTCTCGTAGACCAGTCTCACGCCCATCCCCAGACGCTACCCATGGGAACCCGTGACCCACTCGATCAACCGGCGGGAGCGTGGAATGATGTGCTCGCAGCGAACCATCCCTCGGCGCGACGGGCCTATGCTCTACCCTTAGCCTGCGCCCCGGGGTACGGGGGCGGCGGACAACTGAATCCAGGGGCGGTAGCTCAGCCGGTCAGAGCATCGGACTCATAATCCGTGGGTCGTGGGTTCAAGTCCCACCCGCCCTACTTCCCTTAACCTGCCAGAACCCCCGCCTGACCTGCGCTGTTGCGCCAGGGCGGGGGTTCGTCGTGTCCGGCTGTCTACGGCGTTCGACGGGCGCTTACGGTTGGCCCTTCCCAATGCTTTCCCGCGGGATCAGGCTCGCCGTCAGTCCTCCAGGGCTTCGGAGATGCGTCGCTTGGCGGCTTCGTCCTGACCCACGATGCACTTCGCGTAGATGCGCAGGAGCACATCGACGCTGTGGCCCGCCCACTCGGCGACCTGGGTGGCCGGCACGCCTGCGTTGAGCCACGTGGAGACGCAGGCGTGCCGAAGGTCGTAGACGCGCTTGGCCAGCGGGGAGACGTACTCCTGTTCGGTGAAGACAGCCTTGCGAGCCTTCTTCCAGGCGCGCATGTACGTGATGTTCGGCAGTTCCCCACCCTGTTCCCCCCAGAACAGCCGTCCGTCCGGGCCGGTGCCGAACGTCGCGATGTGGGCACGGAGAATCCGCGTCAGTGCAGGCGGGCAAGGCACTACGCGGGCATGCCCGTCCGGACGGTGCTTGAGGGATCGTTCCTCTCGCGGCATGCCGTCATCAGTCCACTCGCGGCCGGCGAACGGAGCCGCGACGGCGAAGTGGAGTTCTCCCCAGTCGTCCACCGGCTCTTCCAGCTCGCCGGTCTCCGCGTTTCTGACCAGATCAGGAAGGGTGACGTTGTACCCACGGAGATTCACGGCCTCTTCCGGGCGAAGCGCGGCGTAGTACATGACCGCGAAGAACGCCACCAGCCGGGGGCCACTCCGTGGCTGCTTCCCCACGGCGTCCAGCAATGCCCGTACTTGCGCGTGATTCACGACGCTACGACGGTCCACTTCGTGTGTCGTCCTCGGCAGCTTCCACTTCAGGCCCCGGATGGGATTCGCCTCCAGGAGCTTCAGCTCCACGGCGTAGTCGAGGGCGTTCTGCAGGATGGTCTTGTTCCGAAGCACCGTACTCGCGGCGGCGCGCTTGCCGTCCAACCGTGAGGTTGCCATGTCGAGCATGGATCGCACTGTCTCCGGGTCCGCAAGCGCGGATACAGGGCTGGTGTTTTCCGCGAGCCAGCCGAGTACAGCAGCGGTGCCTTCAGGTGCGCAGGCGCGCTGCTTGGTGTTGAAAGCCCAGCGGCGCATGGCCGTTCTCAGTTCGAGATCGCTCGGCCTGCCACGCTCGCCGGCGAGCATGGCAGGGGTGGCGGCGGTCAGCGCTCGTGCGATGTCCTGCCGGTACTTCGCGGATGCGGCCTTCCACTTCATGTCCACGAATTTGCACGCGAAGTCGTACCAGCTCATCTCCCCGCGGATCGCGCGGCCCCAGGAGACAGGTTCGCCGGTTAGGACGCTGAACGCCTCTCCGTTCCGTGCGGCCATGACCAGAGAGCTTCGGTAGGTGTCGGCCTGCGCTTCCCTCTGGAAAGGTCGCTTCCACAGCTTGCCAGCGGTCTGCCACAGGACCCGATACGAGGTGACCTTGCCGTCCTTGTTTTTCCGGACCTCGGTCTTGTAGACGCGGACGTCATAGGTGATGTCCTTCATTAGGCGGTGTCCTCCAGGCTGTTCAGCCAGCGGTCGTAGTCGGTGCGGCGGATGCGTAGGTCGCCGTTGGGGAGCTTGAGGCAGCGGGGGGCGCGGCCTTTGGCGCGCCAGTCGTAGAAGGTGGATCGGGCGATGCCGAGTTCGGTGCAGAACTCGGCGACGGTGAGGTGCTTGCCGGTGGCGGTGGCCATGGGCGGGCGTGTCCTTCCGGGTTCCGTGGACGGGTGTGGAGGGGCTCCGGTGTGGGAGCGCGAGAGGGGGTGTTTCGGGGGTGTGGTGAGGGGTTGTGAGGGGGGTAGCCGTCCCAGCCGTCCCAGGCTCATTTCCGCAGGTGAAGCCTGGGACGGCTTCTTGGCTGGGACGGCTCAAGCCGTCCCAGGGATCGAAGCCGTCCCAGCCTGACCTGCACTGATGACGCTGGGACGGCTGGGACGGCTACCCCTGGGGAAGGGCAGCACATCGCCCTCCGGAGAGGGCTCGACAGCCGGGCAATAACGGGTCCAGGCGTCGAGGAAGTCGGCCCGCTGGTAGCCCTTGGACTGGCCGCCGTCGGGGAAGCGGATGTTGGCCGACCGGATGTCGTACTCACGAAGGATCGCGCCGAGCTTCATCGCGGTCAGGCCGTTCGGCCCGTAATCGGCCCAGGGCGCTTCCGGGTCGGCCTTGAGCCGTTCCAGCAGCACCGCGGTAGGCAGGGCGGTGTCGGTGGCGAAGGCGGTGCGGCAGTCGGCCAGCAGCCGAACCCGGGTGGAGGGCTGAGCGGATTCGTCGGCTTCGGCGGCCAGCGCGAGTACCGCGACGCGGGCGCGTTCGGGCCAGTGCCCGCCGGCGTGGTCGGCCACCGCCACGAGGGGTTCCCAGGTGTCGGCGGCGCGGTCTTCCACCGGCATGGCGGGTTCGGCCTGTTCCAAGGTAGCCAGGTCCGCGCGCAGCCAGGCGGCCAGTTCAGCGGCGAGCTGGCGCAGCGGCGGCCGGTCGCGGCGGTGCCGGTACGGGGCGACGGTTTCGCCGGGGCCGCGGCGGCGCATCCGAATGACGACGGCGCGGTCTTCGATGGTGTCGGGCATGGCGCCGATCCCGGCGAGCGCGGCCATGGCGAAGGTCGGGATGGACTCCACGCGGTTGCTGTTGGCGTCATAGCGCTTGGCCGGCCGGTTGCGCTGGTGCCCGGCGTTGAGCAGGCCGCGCAGGTCCTCGTTGCCGTCGGCCTTGGGGCCGAAGATGGTGTCGGCTTCGTCCACGAGCATGGTGGGCGGGTCGTCGGTGATGGAGCGGTAGACCGCGGCCGGGGTGGAGTTGACCGTGATGAACGGCTCGTGACAGGTGGCCTCGACCACGTCCAGCAACCGGGACTTGCCGCACCGCTTCTCCGGGGCGCGGATCACCAGGCGCGGCGCGTGCGCCCACGCGGGCTGGGCGTGGCTGGCGGCGATCCACAGCGTGACCGCCCACGCGGCCTGCGGGCTGGGCAGGATCACGTACCGGGTGAGTGCGGCGAGTAGGGCGTCCAGCAGGGTCGCGCCGTGGCCGGCGGGCGTGGCGGATGGGTTCATGGTGTGGGCTCCCGTGGGATCCGTTGGGCTAGTCACGCGGCCACCGTCCGGGGACGCTTGGCACTGGTGCGTAGATCAGGCTTCGGGTCAGACTGGCGGAGTGAGCGATCAGGTCCCGCGTGGTTGGCAGCAGGGTGCTGATGGTCAGCCGGCGGCGTTTCGTCCGCTTGCTGGGGAACCGAACCCGTTCGCGGAGCTTCCGCGCGGTGCCGCCCCTGGTTCGTACAAAGTCGAATACCGGCTGGACGGGTTCACTTCGGAACAGGAATTGGCTGCGCGCGTGCTGGAGCGTCTTGAGCCATGGTTTGTGATCGGCCGTGAGGTTGTCGGCAGGCATTGCTCCGGTGCGCGGCTGCGTATCGACGCGATGCTGCGCCCTCGTGATGCCTCGTCCTGGCGAGATCCGGATGTGGCCTTCGGCGTCGAGTTCAAGGCCCCACGTCGGGACGCCAATCTGGGCACTTACACGGGATGGATAGCGCAGGCCGTGGACTACACCCATGTCGATTGGGACGGGTTCGGCCGACGCATCATCTTGACCTGTCCCGGAGTGAACGCCTTGCTCGGAGCCTTTCAGGGAACACGGGACGGCGATGGTGATCTGCTGGTAGCCAAGCGGCTCATGGGCCAACTCGGTGTCGGGGAACTCGTGCTGCGCTGGGCGTACGGGTTGACCATCTTGGTCAACGGCGAACGGATTTGGTCGGAGCGGGATGGCCTTGGCGCCGGTAGGCGGTGGAGTATGAATCTCCGTGCTGGTTCCCGGTAGCGCGGACATGGAAGCTCCTGTCATGCGGCCACGCTCCGGGGGCGGCGGGCGCCGTTCTTGAGTCCGGACGCGACGGTGAGACGCGTTTCAGCAGCGCTCAGCCCGATGGCGACCCCCTCCTGTCCAAGCAAGGTTGTGACGTCGGCCTCATCGAGCGCGCCGCCTGCGACGAGTTGCCCCAGGGCCGTGGCGGCCAGGTAGAGGGTGCGGTTGCGTTCGCCGACGGGCGCGGCTGCGACGCGTGCCAGCTCGCCGGTGATGGCGGCGCGCAGGAAGGCTCCACGTCGATCGGCGGGCAGCGCGAGGCGGACGGGACCGGCCGCCGCCTGGGGCGGGGCGACAAGCTGCTTGGACAGGAAGGGGGGCAGCGGGGCCGGGGGCGCGTTGTGGAGCACCTCGTAGGTTCCGGTGCCGTCGGGCAGGTCCACGTGGCTGCCCGGTCCGAGCACGTACCCGCCGTGGGCGCGGGTGTCGATCAGCCACCCCAGCCCGTTGCCCTTGTCCCCTTCGGTGTTGGACAGCCGGGCGCCGTCCGGGGCGGTGAAGTAAAGGTGCAGGCCACCTCGGCGGGTGCGGACCTGGAACGTCTCGAACGGGAACGGCTGGCCGGCGCGCTCGCACAGGACGGCCAGTACGTCGGCCCCGTCCTGCACCCCCGGTAGGTCCCAAGCAGGCGGGGGGCGAAGCCCCTCCTTCTTGGGGGTGTCAAGGTCCACCACCACCAGACCGGACGGGCCACAGGCAATGCCGATGTTGTACGGCGCCCGCGACCACCACCGGCGGATCAGGCCGGGATCAGTCGTGGCGTTGGCCTCCCAGTCGGTGAACCCCTTGACCGGCGGCTTGTCGCCAACCGCGACCGGAAACACCGCCCAGCCGCGACGGGCGGCGGCGAGCGCGTAGGGCAGGGTGGGCTGGGTCATGCGGCAGTCCTTCCGGTGTCGTGGTCGAACAGATCGCCCTGGTGGCCACGCTGGTGCAGTTGGGTCAGCAGCCGGGTGCGCCACTGGGTCGCGTAGGTCAGGCAGTTGGCGCAGTTCTTGTGACCGGTGCAGCCGGGCAGCGCGGGCAGGCGTCGGGCGGCATAGCTCCAGGCCATAGAGTCGGCGGAGGCCAGGCGGTGCCCGTAACGGTGCAGTCCGCCGGCCTTGACGCCGAAGCCGTGCAGGCTCAATCCTGCGCTGTGTAGGGCGGCGACGATGGTGGCGATTTCGGCGGTGGATTGACGCCGGCAGACCGACCCCAGCCCCACTCGCGGCAGCGCCGCCAGGTTCACGCCCGCGCTGTCGTACAGCCGCATGCAGGTCAGGTAGTCGGCCAGGGTCCAGCCCTGAAGCACGGGCATGAACGGCAACTGCGGGGCGATTTGGCGTAGGTGCAGGTAGTTGGCGACGGTACGTTCCTGGTGCTCGCGGACGCTCAGGCCGGTGCGTTCGACCATGAACGGCTCGCACATCCAGTCCTGCGGTGCGGCGAAGTCCAACTGGCCGATTTGGTCGGCGTAGCGGGCTACGGCGTCGGCGTACTCCTCGGGCGTGGTCATCCACCGGCCGTGCATGGACAGTTCGGTGAAGCCCCCCGAGTCGAGCGCCCACCGGGCGCGAGCCGGGCGCAGGGTGACCTTGCGCGCCAGTTGGCGGTGGCTGACGAACAGCGGGAAGTCTGCGTTCCACAGCCAGTGCGGTTGATGCGCACCCAAGTAGAAGACAGGCGCCGTGTGCGTGGTCATGCCGCTTCCTTCTGCAATGCGGTTCCTTCCGGGCTAGCGGACGTTGAACAGGCGGACGCCGGCGCGGGGTTTGAGCCCGGAGCCGGTGCAGTCGGGGCAGTAGCCGACGGAGTGGGCGAAGATGCGGCTGCGGCGCCGGCCGGTGCCCTTGCAGCGGCGGCAGTCGGTGTAGGGGTGGCGGGTCAAGCTGTACCGGTAGGCCACCACCAGGACCGCCAGCAGTAAGGCCAGCAGGGCGAGGCAGACGGCGATGATGGCGAGCACGGTGAAGATCGATGGGCTGGACAAGGCGGGTCTCCTGGTTTCAGGCATGGCGAGATCGCCACGGGTGGGTGAAGGGGTGTGACACGCTCGGGTGTCACGGAAAGGGGCTGGGGATGGGTTTCCCAGGTCAGCGGTGGCGTGACACCGTGACAGCGGCCCTGTGACAGGTGGTGTGACAGCGCCCGTGACAGCCGCGTGACAAGATCATTCGCGTGTGGTGCGGGCGTCCCACGCGCAGCCGCGCGACGGGCTGGGGCGGGGCCGTCGTCACGGCCCGCCCCGGGCCTCGGTCATGCAGCACGGTCGCTGTTGCGCTCGTCCCGGTCGTCGCGGTCGAGCGGGCTCAGGTCGGTGATGGTGTAGGTGCGGGTGCTGCCCTCCTTTGCGAGGGTGAGGACGCCGCGGTCGGTCAGGTCGGTGAGGACCTTGTAGATCCAGGCGCGGCCGTTGCCGGTCTGGTGGCGGACGTGGGTGAGGTCGTCGTCGGTGGCGGTGAAGGTGACGGCGCCGCTGTGGTGGCGGCGGCGCAGCCAGGCGTGGATGAGGTTGCGGGCGTCGGCGGGGTGCATCTTGACCGCCGGGCCGGGCGCGCGCAGGGCGTCGGCCTCCTCGGTGGTGGGCTGGTGGACGGCGTCGTCCGCCCCTGCGGACAGGGCCGGGTCCGGATCGTCGGTGCGGACCAGCGTTTCGGTGACCACGTCGCCGGTGGCGCGCAGGTGCTCGATCACACCGGGGGCGGCGCGGTCGTCGGCCGCGATGAGCACGGGCCGGGTGCCGGTGCCGGGCTCGGGCGGGCCGACGACGTCCTTGCGCTGCAGGGCTTCCAGGAGGCGCAGGCAGTCCTGCCAGGCGATGCGCAGCTTGCGCTGCAGCATCGACGGCGAGGCGTGCTGGGTGGCGATGACCAGCTCGGCCGCGTCCCCCAGCAGCTCGGCGAAGTCGGACGCGAACTCCTCCCGCTCGTCGTGCGGCTCCGCCGGCGCCGAGGCGGCAGAGGCGGCGGGCAGAGGGATCGCCGCACCGCCGGCCAGCGCGGTGCCTGCCCCGTCCTGGGCGCGAGGGGTGGCGGGCCGGGCGAGGGTGGCGGTGAAGTGGTCCACCTGCTTGCCTGCGGCCGGGTAGGCGGCGGCGTGCGCGGCCATCGCGGCCCTCGCTTCGGCACTGCTGCGGCCCCAGGAGAAGGTGCGCAGCGGCATGGCGTAGTGGGTGGTGCGAATGGACTTGGCGTCCAGGTAGGCCATGCCGGGGTAGTGGTCTTCCCACTCGTGCGGGACGACGTCGGCCTTGCGCTGGCGGGCTGAGACGCCGTACTTGACGTCGTCGGGGTCGGACAGGCCGAAGCACATCTTGGCCATCTGGGAGCGGAACAGGGTCGGGATCTGGGTGTAGTCGGCGCGCTGCAAAGAGAGGATGACGCTGCCGCCGGCCGAGCGCAGCTCCTTGAGAATCTCGCCGAGGCGTTCCTCGTCGGCGTCGCCGATCTCGTTGACGAGCTTGGCGATCTCCTCGATATGCAGATACCAGTACGTGAGCCCGCAGCCGGGCTCCCAATCGCTGTAGCCGTGCTCGGCCAGCCACTTGGTGCGCTCGGGGATCGCGGCGTGCAGGGCGCGGATCAGCTCCACCGCGCCCGCCTTGCTCGTCTCGAACCGGTGCAGGCCCTCCCGCAGCGGCCCCATGGTCTGGTCGTCCTTGCTGATGTCGATGGAGAACACCGCCGCATCAGCGCGGGTGATGACCTCGCCGATGATGTTCCACGCCCCGCCGATGCTCTTACCGGAGCCGGTGCGGCCCATGATCTGCAGGTGGTGGCCGACGAAGCGGTACTGCACCTCGTCGCCGTCCTGGTAGACGCCGATCCGCAGCGGCTTGTCGACCGAGGCCCCGGGGTGGGACGGGCCGGGCCAGGCGATGGGCTGGCGGATGGCGCGCGGGTCGGACACGGTGATGTGCGCCCGATCCGCGCGGTCGTCGTCGCGAGCGACAGTGACGCTGCCGGGCGGCAGCTGCATGCCCGACTCGATCCGGTCGGTCGCCTTGATGGCGTCCTCGGCGGTCTTCTCCCCGGGCGGCAGCTGCATCTGCCCCTTGACCTTGTGGTCGGTGACCTCAAGGGCGCGCACCCGCGCGCCCTTCAGCCCGGCCTGCTCTTTCGCCCGGTTGAACAGCGATCCCAGCGCGTCGCCGCCGTGCTCGCCGTCCTCGCCGCCGGCCGCGCGGATGACGGTGCGGATGTTCCACGAGATCGCCAGGGTGGCGCCGCCGAAGAACAGCGCACCGTTCACGACCGGGGCGTCCAGGCCGGTGATGGTCGCGGTGGTGAACCACGCCGACGCCGCCGCCGTGGTGAGCGTGGCGTGCAGGCGGCCGATCAACCTGCGCTGGTGCGTGACCGCCCAGGTCAAGCCGGTCAGGACGGTGGAGCCGAGGGTGCAGCCGACCGCGGCCCACGTCACCGCCGGCTGTTGGCCCCACATCGCGTGCGAGATCGCGCCAGCGGCGGCCTCGACGCCGAGGATGGCCCACGGCGGGACCAGCACCCCTACCTTCGAGACGGCCGAGGCGGTCAGCCGGTCCATGGTCGCGTCCTGCACCAGCTGCAGGGACGGCGCCTTGCTGCGTGCCATCACAGATCCACCTTCCCCTTGTACTCCTTGCGCTTGGTGGCGCGCGCCTCGGTCATCGCTTCCAGGAACTCCTGGCGGAACTGCAGGTTGAACTTGATCGCCTCGGCCGAGATGCCCTGGGCGATCTCGCGGGCCTCGCGCAGGTTGCGGGCCACCCGCCAGGCGCGGGCGCGGATGTCCACACCCATCAGCAGCGGGTGCCCCTTCAACTGGCCCATCGCCGACTCTGCGGCGGACTCGGCCTGATCCAGCTCGCGGGCCAGATCGTGCGCGAACCGCTGCGTGGCGACGGTGTACTCGGCGATTTTGGCCGGCACCTTGCCGTGGAACTCGATGTCGGCGATCTCGTCCAGCCGTTCTTGTCCAGTGCCCATGGATGGTCCTCCTTTCGTCCGTCAGGGCAGGAAGTGCTTGCGGTAGCTGCGGTGGAAGCTCTCGCCCCGCTCCGCCAGAGCGGCGGCCAGGTCCCGCGCCCGCTTGAGCCGCTTGGCTACGCGGCGGGCGCGGACCTTGGAGTCCAGGCCGAACAGCAGCATGTGGCCCTTCATGGTCGACATCGCGGCCTCGGCGTCCACCGCGGCGATGTCCAGCTCGGTGCCCCACCGCTCAGCCAGCGCGGTCAGCTGCTTGCCGTAGTGCTGGAACGCGGCCCCCAGCGAGCCGGTGAATTCGATGGTCGACAATTCGGTGATGTTGCGGCGGCTCATCAGCGCCACACCCCTTCCTCGGTGTCCTCGATGACGTCGGCGTCGATCGCGCCGGCCGCGCACGTCCGGCACTCATCAGCGACCACGGCGGCCAGGCGGCGCAGCCGCGGGATGAACGGGGCCAGGCCCAGCAGGGCGGTCAGCCACGCATCGACGGCGCCGGCCAGCAGCCCCAGCAGGCACCACACGATGCGCAGACCCTCACGCAGCCGCCCACAGGCTCCAGCACGCTGCCGGGATTGCGGCGTCGCGGTGATGGAGAGGGTTCTCATCACGCCGCCTCACCGGCGAGCGTGTCGCGGACGGCGCGAGCGGCGTCCATGCCGCACCGCAGCGTGCGCTGCAGACGGCTCGCGCTGGGTCGCTCGGGCAGCTCCCCGCGCTGGATCAGGTCCCGCGCCCGCGCCACCAGCGGGGCGACGTCCGTTCCGTTCGCCCTGTACGTAACACCCGTAGGGCCAACGGTGGGATTGCCGACCGGCAGGGCGGCCAGGACCGACCATAGGGCGGGCAGGACCCAGATCGCGGTCACCGCGGCGATGGGGCCGAGGCTGTGCACGATCAGCGACAGCGCATCGAACCCACCCGCCAGCGCGGGCCAGCAGTTGAGGAGCAGCGTCAGCCCGAGCAGCAGCGCCTCGGTGCGAAACAGCTTGCGCCCTTCGGGGCTCCTGCGGTCCACCAGGTGGCCCCGCATGGCGCTGTAGGCCTGCACTGTCACCGCGGCCAGCAGCGGCAGCGACAACGCCGGCTCGACACCGAACGCCGCCCACCAGCCGAGACCGAACTTCGCCAGCTCCAACGCCGCCGCGACGGACGCCTGCACACCAATGCTGGAAACCAACAGCGCGATGCACGCCGCCACCATGACCATGACCGTCACCGTGCGACGGACCTTGGCGTCCCGGTAGGCGAGCGCGGCAGGGTCGCTGGCCAGCTCGTGCAACCGGGCCGCCTCGGCCGCCCGCTTGCGCTGCTTACGCACCTTCGGCGTGTCCACCAGCAGTGGCGCCTCATCCTCCTGCAGATCGGCCAGCAGATGCGCCTCGGCCACCTCACCGCGAAGGCGACGCACCCGCTTCGTCTCACCCTCCACCTGCACCGGCCGCTCGACCGTCGGCGCCGCCGTGGGGAGAGGGGCGGTGGTGTGGGCGGGTGGCGTCTGGTCGCGCAAGTGACGCTCGATCTCGGCCAGACCGCGCTCGATGTCCTCGGGCGGCGGCTCCGGCGTGGGGAAGGTGACGCTCATCAGGTGACCTCCTGCGGACGGTCGGCGAACACAGGAACGGCTGCGATGCGGTGCAGCCGCGAGATGGCAGGGGGATGCGAACCGGCCAGCCTGCCGACCACCGCATACCAGGCGGGCTCGACCTCCAGGTCCTCACGCAGCATCGCCGTGACCACCTGGCGGCCCGGCAAGCCGAGCCCGTCCAGTAGCGAGACGGCGTGCCGGTCGGCGGCATACTCCGCCGCCCTCCGCCACCACCGCGCCACCAGGTAGGCCGACAGCGCCACCACCAGCAACACCGGCGTGACCCAGCGCGGCACCGGCGCAACGACGGCGGCCACCACGGCCACGGTGTAGGACCACACCGCGACCCGCTCCAGCGCCGGAACGAGCAGGCCGGTCAGGTGGCCGAGCGCGTGATGAGCGACCTCGTGCGCCACCGAGCCCAGCAGCGCGGCCGAGCGACGCTCCTCCAGCAGGTCGGCGCCGATGCCGACCCGCAGCACCGACCCGCACGAGCGGGTCTCGGCGGTGGCGTTGTCACCGAGTTCGTCGGCGACGTAGACCAGCAGCCCTGGCAGATGGGCGGCATCGCGCACCACGGCGGCCAACGCGGCCAGGCCGGGCAGCTCGATGGCGCGGGTAGTGCTTTTCATGCGACCACCGCCGGGTGAACCGAGTAGTGCAGCACGACGGAGTTGCCGCGCAGGTCCTCCGGGATCCGTTCCTTCAGCAGGTGCGTCATCAGGTCCAGGTGGCGCATGCCGACAGGGACCTTCACGTCGTGACTGCTGGTGGCCACGTGCCCGTAAGCGTTCTGCACGGTGATCATGACGAACAGGTCCCGGTAGGCAGCCTGCTCGGCGCCGGCGTCGTTGGTGGACGGAGCGTCGTTCGAGGTATTGGTCTGGGTGGTCATGAAGGGAGAACCTCCAGGTAGAGGCGAACGTGTGAGGAGTCGCGGCGGCTCGGGTAGAGACGCGATTCGGAGGAGATCGCCAGGGCGGCGCGGATGGCGTCGGCGACCTGGGCGACGTCGTCGGGCTCGCCGATCAGCCGGACGGACACAGGGGCGCTCATTGCGGGCACCCCCGGCTCCAGCAGGTCGGGCAGCCGGGCCGGTCGCACCAGTTGGCCGGCGACGCCGCCCAGGACCGTGCGACGGCATCGGCGGTGCGGCCGGCCAGCGCCGCGCGGGCGACGATCAGGCGGACACGTGCCCAGGCCGCCACCTCGGCCACCAGCACGAGGACGGACAGGCTCAGCGCCGTCATGGCCGCTCACCGCCCATCGCGGCAGCGGCGGCGTCGGCGAGGGCGCGCAGCCGGGCGGCGGCCTCGGTGGCCAGCTCCGCCAGCCGCTCCATCGCCGCGACCTCGGCGGCCACGTCGCTGCGGGAGGTGTTCAGAGCGATGAACACAGGCTGGTCGGACACGGTGAGGAACAGCGCGCCCGACATCGGGCCGGTCTCCAGTTCCATCTCCGCGGCGCGCGGCTGGAAGAGCGTCACGCTGGCGTTGATGCGGCTCATGCGGCCCTCCCCAGCGAGACGGGAAACTCGTTGTCGAGGTCGGCGGCGTAGACCGCGCGCCGACAGGTGGCGCAGTGGAACAGCACCGGGCCGCCGTCCAAGACGGTGCGGCAGCGCGGGCAGCACTTCACCGGCCCCGACGCGACCGGCCGGGCAGAGATCGTGGTGGTGGTCATGCCAGACCTCCCCGCGGACCGGACTGTGCACGGGTCAGGACGCGGCAGCAGCCGCAGGAGCGCACCGGCCGCGGGCCGTGCTGGCGGCAGACCTCCAGCTGGCCGCCCAGGCGGCGGCAGCGCGGGCACGACGTGGCCGTGGTGTGCTCGTGCGAGCAGTTGACGCACTCGAAGCGGCCCATCACCGGCCACCCCCGCACGGCGGCGCGGCAGCGGCCTGCCGGCACGCCTGGCAGCGCGGCGAGTAGCCGCCGCCGTGAACCTGGCAACGCGCCTGCTCCTCGCTGCGGTGCAGGCCCTCGCACAGCGGGCACTGATAGCGACCCATCAGCCCTCACCCCCGGCGAGCTGGTCGCCCGCCCACGCGGGCGCGGGACCGTGCACGGTGGTCAGCGCGTTGCCCAGCGCCACCCACAGCGCCCATGCCTGATCGGTCGTGAGCGGCACCCGCTCGTTGCCGATGCACAGGTACGCCTCGTAGGCGCCGCACAGCCGCACGGTGATCCGGGAGGTGCCGGACTTGTTCCACGGCGCCGGCGCCGTGACGGTGAAGTAGCGCACGGCCATCACGCCACCTCCGGCACGCTGCCGGTCCGGGAGGCGATGGCCAGGGCGCGGATCTCGGCGGCCCCACGCCCCGCCCACACACCCTCGGCGGGGCGGATGGCCAGAGCGTAGGACAAGCACGCCTCCACCGCCGGGCACGAACGGCACACCCGCTTGGCGCGCCGCTCGCGCCGCCGGCGGACGGCCTCGTCCTCGACCTCGAAGGCGTCGGGGCCGGTGAACAGCTCCGCCTCAGGGGTGGCGCAGGCCGGATCGGCCTGCACCACCGCCGAGCGCAGGGCGCGCACCGCGTCCCGACTCCGGACGGCCATCAAGCGGCCTTACCGGGCTTGGAGCCCGAGCTGCAGAACGGGCAGGGGTAGGGGCCGCTGCCGGGGTTCCAGATCTGGCCGTTACGGCAGGCCGGCGGGCAGTTGTCGCCCTTGGCGACGGTGAACGGGCGGGTCATGATGGTTGGGCTCCTTAGCGGGAGTTGAGGGGCGGCCCCGTGTCTTGGCGGATGGGGGCCGCCCCGCTTTGGCTTGCTCGTCTAAGAGCGATAGCGGTCTGCGCTACTTCTAGCGCCACTATGAGCGCTAAAAGTAGCGCTGTCAATAGCGCAGCGGGTTAGTTACGCTTCGATCAGTCGGCTTCTACGTACGGACTCGGAGGGACACGTGGGCAACTGGCCCGCCGTGGCGAAGGTGATCAATGAGCGGATGGCGACGCTCGGGCTGACGCAGAAAAAGCTCGCGGAGGTCTCCCGCGTCTCCACTGCGACCCTTCGGCAGATCCAGCATGGGGAGGACAAGAACCGTCAGCCGGCCATCTTGACGGCCATCTCCCGTGCGCTCGGCCTCCCTGACGACTACCTTCAAGAGGTTGCAGACAAGGGGCGCGCGCCCGTTGTCGCGTCCGACGAGCCGGCCACCGTGGCGGAGCTCCGAGACCAGCTTGCCGATCTCCGTGAGCGTGTAGCGGCGATCGAAAGCCGCCTGGAGCTGACTCGCTCGGACTGACCGAGACGCTGTGACTGTCCTCACAGCACTTAGGTTCGCGATTGCACCACGTGGGTTCCAGATGACGGGAAGGACACGGAGGGACACGCGTCATGTCCGTGGAGGACAACCAGGCTGCGAAGCGCCTTGTACCGAACAACGTGCTCATTGCGAAGCGGAAGGCCAAGGGGTGGAGTCGCCTCCGTGCTGCTCGCGAGCTGGAGCGAGCTGGGCTGCATCGAGGTCTCAGCGTTCCGGACGCGGATGCGATCGAGAAGGCCGTCTATCGGCACGAGACCGGACGGGCCATCTGCCGTGACCAGCTCTACATCGAGCTGTACTGCCTGGTGTACGACGCGACCCCTCACGAGCTGTTCGGCGACATTGAGCCGACGGTGCCGGCCGCCGACACATTCGGGCTCCGCTCTCACAAGTTTGTGTGCGCCTTCATTGGAGCCGACCAGATCGAGCCTCTTATCCGACGCGGAACGGTCGAACAGGCCGAGCCGCAATGCGGACTTGACTGCTATGTGAGCGCCAAGGTTCCGGCAGACGGCGAATGCCGTCTTTATGTATGGCCCTTCGGCGTAGCGATCCTTCACCTCTGCGAAGAGATGAGATTCCCGAATATCGCAAGCTTAGCGATCTGGCGTCGACGCTCTTACATCCAAAATCTCGATTGGGCTTCTGGGTATCTGTCCGGCCTCACCGGAGAGCTCGTCGAGGCGTCATATGTACTCAGCCTGTACTGGCTGCACTCGCCTATGTGGTCCGGCGCAGACCTCGACACGGCTGCACGCATCATTTCAACGCCTCGTGTTCTCCTGGAAAGAGATTCCGAAGAGAGCGAATCCTCTCTAGGGCACGCCGAATTAGTTGAGCGTGCCCTGTTTGCCGAAGGGTTCGACCATGCGGAAATCGTATCGTTCGGCATCAAGGGCATTTCCATTGGCTATGCCTCATGGTCTGGAGTCGTCTACTGCCCGCTGGCCGCTCGTCGCGCACTTGCCGAAGAGGAACTGGTCAGCACAGAACTAGCCACGCAGGCCATGTGGGCCTACTGCGAGCACATCAACGGGCAGGTCGAGCGAGGTAAGGACCCTACAGTTCCCGACCCCTACGGCTGGCGCTTCCTGCGCGGAGTTAAATCCCGCCTCACCAACGCGCGCCCCCAGGAAACCGGTCAGCATCGGTCAATGCGAACCGCGATACTTGACACCAGTGGCCTTATCGGCCATCTGACTCAAGCCATAGATGTTCTTCGCGAGACAAGTGAGAGGTAAGATCCGTGGCCCACAAAACAGCGGTCTTGGTGGTTGTTGACGTACAGAACGGATTCGTACGTGAAGAGTCAGTCCACGTCGTTCCAGTAATCGCGGATCTCGTACGACGCTGGCAGGCTTCAGGCGGCGACGTGGTGTTCACTCGCTATCTCAACTACGCGGGCAGTAACTTCGAGAAGCTTTTCAATTGGTCAAAGCTCATGGAATCACCGGAAACCGACATCGTTCCAGTGCTTGCACCGTACGCCCAAAAGGCGACCGCCATCGTTGATAAGACCACCTACACGCTATTCAACAAGGAGGGAACCGCCCTCGTACGTGAACACGGCTGGACGGATCTCTATGTCTGTGGCATCGCCACGGAAAGCTGCGTGCTAAAGACGGCAGTCGATGCTTTCGAACTCGACTTGACCCCCTGGCTCATCGAGGATGCATCGGCCAGCCACGCGGGGCCGGCCGCGCACGACGCCGGCGTCCTGGTGACATCTCGCTTCATCGGCCCCAAGCAGATCATCAAGGTAAGCGAAATTCCGCTATCCGTACTGCCCACGCCCCGCGATCAGCCGCTCAAAGCCTGATCCATCCGATTCGATGTAGCTTTAGTCGGGGTCCGCTTCGTCCGACTCACCAGTTCCCGCTACGTAGTCTGTCTCATGGCTGTCGCTTGCAGGCAGCCGTGGCATAACGTCTATTCGTGCCACCTCGATAGTAATGTCTGCGGTCTCGCTCGCCTCCGCAGCCATTGCGTCGAGGGCCATCCAGCGTTTATTCATCTGGCGGGTAGCGGAGTTCCGTATAGCAAGGTAGATCGCATTCCGCACCTGAAGACCTTCAGCATAGATAGGGGTTTGCCTTTTGAGCCCATTCCAGAACTCGCCATGATTCAACTTCTTCACTTCCATAATAACGCGAATTCTGCGGTCGCCAGTGAATGTGAAGTCGACAGGCCCTCTCCCCGTCTCAACTTCGCGATCCACCCATACCCTCGCGGCCTCACAGTAAGCTTTTATGAGACCGAATATTAGGACTTGCATATTCGTTTCGGGTATGGATTTTCTACCTTTGACCTCCCAGAATAACTCCCAGCCGCGAGACGATTCGGCGAACTGTCGCACGTATTCGATAAGCTGGTGTACAAATTGCATCATTTGATCGTCAGAAGTTATTTCTGGCCAAGGTTCAATCTCGGTGCTTGTTACAGCCTCCTTGACGATCCGCTGCCACGCGACATACAGCTTCGGATCGAGGTCCACGTCGTAGGGCTTCGGTTCCGACGCCTCCGCACCCTGGATCCATCGACGGAAGCTGTCGATATGCTGTCGAGCGGCCGCGAGTATTTCCTCCTTTTTCATCTTTCTTGATATATGAAAGTTCCAGTCATCGCGGAGCGAAGAATCCAGACTGCCATACCAGTCCACCGCGTCAAGGGTGGGGAGTTCCCTGAGGAAACGTTTCGGCACAAGCAGAATCGGCTCGCCAGACTCACCCGAGACGGGCACGGATACTACCTCATTCACCCAGCGCATTCGCGTTTCATCGAAACGACTATGCTTAATCACTGCCTCGGTCAATGGAACCTTGAACTGCCTACAAATTTCTTGGGTATACAGAATAAAGTCCGGCTTAAGTAAATTACATACAACGTCGGAGATTCGATCCCGGTGAAATCTCTCAACAAAAATACCTAGCTCTTCGAAGTGCCGAATATCGTCCACGCCGCGCTTGATGGCTTCAGCCATTGCGGACGTGATAAGCCGTGCCAAACCTTTGCCTGAACCCGAACCGTCCGTACCCTTGACCGTGAAGCCGAGGCGAAATTCTTTCGGCTCCGGGAACTCCATTAGTTCTAGAACGCGCCGATAGTGCTGATGGTTCTTTCTTAAACCGCTACTTGCTAGCAACTCGAAGGCGGTCTGGAAATAATCCATGATTTTGTCGTGCGCGTGAGCCCACTGCGTGGATTTGTCGGCAAACAGAAGGAAAGGATCGATGAAGAGAGGGGCATCTACCTCTAAAATAGGGTCGAACCACTCACAGTCGCTGCTGTAAGGGATGTGGAATTGCTCGCTGAAGTACACCACACCGACTCCTTTGACGGGAAAATCGCATCATAAGCCAGGAATGGGGTCCTGTCGATGGACGCTGAGGGCCAGCCTTCTAGCCACCGGCAGTAGCACGGAGGAGCCACCGTGAGGCTTCGCCCAACATGGGAACCGTGTGCATATGGAGATGCACTGTCACGCGCCAGCCCTCAGCAACGTTTGATCATCTCCCTGGCCCCACGACCGCCTGTGGTCGTGAGTGTGTCCGGCCCAGTGCCCTGTAACTCACGTTGGCGGACGTTCGCGCGAGGGTGCGGCCGTTCCCGTGAGCAGTCCTCGCCGCGGGAAAGTGGCCCTCAAGCTTGATCGTTACCCAATACTTTCCCAATCCGCTACACACAGCTACAGTCAAGTAATGTTTCCGCAGTTCAGAGGTACCGGGCCACGGCGATGTCACGCGGACTCATAATCCGTGGGTCGTGGGTTCAAGTCCCACCCGCCCTACCTCAGGAAGGCCCGCTGACGTGGGCCTTTTTCTTCGCCCGAGAATCCGTGAGGTCTCGCACCACCCCAGGGGAGACCGAAGGGAGACCGCCAGTTTCGGACGCCTCCCCTACCGCGATCTTTCGGGGCACCCGAGCGACGCTCGCTTCCGCCGCCTCGTGCGCGACTTCCGGCAGAACAGCCGTATACGTGTCGGACGTGATCGAAAGCGACGAATGACGCAGCATCGCTGACACGATCTTCATGTCCGTACCAGCCGCCAACGCGAGCGTCGCCGCGCCGTGCCGGAGGTCGTGCAACCGGATCGGCGGCAGGCCGGCCGCGAACGCGAGCCGCTCGAACTGCTCGCTGACCCAGTCCGATTTCAACTCGGAGCCGTCCTCACGCGTGAAGATCCGGCCGCTGTCCTGCCACGCCTCGCCCCACTCCAGGCGCTCCTCGTTCTGCCGCGCCTTGTGCGCGCGCAGCACCGCCATCATGTCGAGAATCTCCATCCGCGCCTGGTGCCCCTCCAGTCCGGCGTCGGGGATGCTGAGAAGCCTCTCGGCCGACTGGTAGCAGGTCACAAGGTCGGCCTCGCTCGCGAACCCACCGAGCCGCAGGTAGATGCGCTTCTTGTCCGGCCCGGCCGGCAGCTCGGCCTTGCCGTATCAGGTGCCGTGGTTCGGGTTCCACGAACCGTCCTTACGCCGGAGCTTCGGACACTGGGCGCCCAGTTCCCGCCCGTTGGCATCCCGGCACTTGCCGACGCAGGGTGGCACGCAGGTCGCGGATCGCCTGTCCGATGTCGGCGAGCTGCTGCTTATGCATCTCGGCGAGATGGTCTGTCACCACGCGCTGGTCGTCGCCGACCGACGCATGCACGATGGCGTGGAGCGCTTCGACGTACTGGCGCGCCACCCGCTGCCATCGGGGCGAGAGTCCGGGAAGGCACCCTTCAGCGCCGAGGTCGAAGGGCAGGGACGTTCCGCCCGGGTCGAGGTGACGAGCATCGCCCATATTGACCCGCCCCTGTGGGTCGCCGAGCGCCTCGGGCTCTCACCCGGCGAGCAGGTTCTCAGGCGAGAGAGCACCTACTACGTGGACGACCGCCCCGTCCAGATCGTGAACACCTACATCCCCTTGAGCATCGCCGGGGCACGCCCCTCGAGGAAGAGGTGCCAGGCCCAGGCGGCATCTACGCCGCCTTCGAGGAGCAGGGCCACCGGCTCACACGCATGCTGGAAGAGGTCCAGGCGCGGATGCCGCGAAACGGAGAGGTGGAACGGCTTAACGCCGAGCCGGGGACACCGGTGCTCGATGTGCTGCACGTCAGCTACGACCAAGACGAGACCCCCCAATGGACGTGAGTCACTTCGTGCTACGCGGCGACGAGAACGTCCTGACATGCGAACTGCCCACTGAGTGACACAGGACAGCGCCATCTATCGGACGTGCTGCGACATGGCCATGTGACCCGCCTGCGCCCGAATATGCAAAAGCCCCCGGCCCACTCGGCGAGTTCCAGGGGTCGTTGCAACACAGGTGATCATTTGCTGGCGGCAGTCAGCATAGCTGGGCGGTCACCGGTGGGCATCCTTCGAGGGCGGCCGGTCCTCCCTGGAGAGGATGCCCACCATGCCTCCCAAACCGGCGTCCCGGCCGGGGAGCATACCGGTGACGTTCGCCCAGGCGTGCACTTTCGTCGACGCCGTGCGCCGGCACTTCAGAGGGGCTTGCGCCAGACAACGGCGTAGCGAAAGAGAGGAAGCCGACGCCAGCGCATCCCTGGCAGGACCGCGGAGGCGATCTGCTTCACCTGAGCGTAAGTGTGGGGAAAGGACGGATCGCCAGCACTTCCGGGTTTCGTCGTAGGCCACGACGCTACCCAGCGGAGATCCCGAAGTTCCTTGGTGCGTGCTCCTGAAGCAGGGAGTGTTTTACCGCGCGAAGCGCGCATGAGACGCGCGAAGCGCCTCTGAGCTTCGCTGCTAAGTGGCCTATCTGGTCTGGTAGCCGTGGCCGACGGCATAGGGGTGGCTGGCTGGGCAGGCGGCGACTGAGACCCACCCTCTGGGGTTCCTCCACGTGCCGTAGGCCTTGGTGCTCTTCTCAAAGTCATTCATGCAGGTGGCGACGGCCCGGTATTGACCGGTCCCGCCACTGCAGTACGCCGTGACCGCATCTGCAGCCGCGATCGAGGATGAACATCCTGTGGGGGCGGCCCAGGCGGGTTGTGCAAGCCCTGGGGCAAACGCGACACAGAGCCCGCCGAGGGCGGCCGTGACGGCGGCGACGATCCGCGTGGATGGCATTTTTTGCATCCTCCCGTGTAGGGATCGATGATCTACCTGGCGGTGAGGGTAGCAAGGCTCGGCCGAGCGGACCAGATCCTCGCCGTGGCCTACGCCATAAGTCTTCTGATGGCGATCAACACCGGCAAGAGACGCCCTGAGAGCAACCCTGAGGGACCTACAGTGTTTCAGCCCGTGTGCGTGACCGACTGCGTGACAACGACCAGAGTTGATCACAGAGATCGGTGGACTGTCGAGCACAGGTCCCGCTGGCCGCCACCAGCCAAGATGCCCCGAAGCGAACTCCAGGCCGGGGCTCTCGCATGCCGCCAAGGTGGCACCGACCCCACATAACCATGACACCACCGCAGCGTCCGTGTCCTCGTCCACAACTGGGCCGCGGGGAGCCCTGGGAGACCGAAGGGAGACCGGCAGTCTTACGCGGAAGCGTTTTGACGCGGCATAGCCAGCACCAATGAACCGCGTCGCATCCCTCCGACCAGCGGCAACAGATCGGTTGCGGCATTCTCGGCCCGAACCAACACGAACCCCCATTGACTCATAATCCGTGGGTCGTGGGTTCAAGTCCCACCCGCCCTACTCACCAATACCGCGTTCGACCTGCGGTTTCTCGGTTCTCGTGGTCACGGTCCGGGCACTGCCTTCCGCGCAGCAGTCAGCGCCGCGATGCTCAGGCCATGGCGGACTGAGCGAAGCTGATCGAAGCGGTCGCAGGCTTGAACGCGACAACGCCCCACCCATGAACCCCCAGCAGTGAACGCGACACTCCCAGCGAGCTCAACGGGCGTCTACCCATGTCCAGACCGCGGGTTCGCCTTGCCCTACCAAAGCGCCCCCATTACCGCCCCGGACCCTGACGCTGGACAGGCCGAACGGCGCCGGACCGGTATCGACAGCCACCGAGCAAAGCTGTAAACCAGCACGACGAGCATGTAGCAATCCACCACGGGAACCACGCCGAGAATGCAGCCGGCTACCCGTCAACCAACCCGCACACATATTCAGGGAACTCGTCCTTAGACGAGTCGGGCCGCCCAACACGCTGCCCGAAAACGCTGACCTGCTGGAACGAGCTCCGGGCGGGGTAGCGATCTTAACCGCGCGGGGGAACGCTATCCCTATTTTCAGTACGAAACTCTTCCCTCATCCGCGCACCAATCTGGACGCTTGAACCGGCCGGAACACGAGGCGGGGGCCGGATTCGCCTCGCCCGACACGCGTGGCGAATCGCCGGTAGGCGTACAGCTACCAGTGCCTCTCCACGCCGAACGGCGCATGTCACGTCCTTGATCCCCCTCGGATCTCCTGACGCCCTGGGATTCCTACCAGACATCGATGCGGCCTGGTACCCAGCCCTTGACGGGTGGGGATCGGGGACAATGCCTTGGCTCGATCCTCGCCCCCACCTGTGAGATCAGCTACAAGGAATAGTGCGCATAAGCCTTCGGCGACTCCGCAGCTGCCAGAGAGCGCCAACGTCGCTCCATGAGGAGGAAACAGACGACGATCGAGCCGATCATCGCGGCAGCTGCTGTCCATACTGGCCGCTGCCGAGGCGGCGGCCACGTCGCTGCA
This sequence comes from Nonomuraea sp. NPDC050691, assembly GCF_040654455.1. Taxonomy (NCBI): domain Bacteria; kingdom Bacillati; phylum Actinomycetota; class Actinomycetes; order Streptosporangiales; family Streptosporangiaceae; genus Nonomuraea; species Nonomuraea sp. NPDC050691. The sequence continues at coordinate 32,899 of NZ_JBFAIA010000024.1, read as the reverse complement.
GGAAGCGCACGAGGCGGTGGAGGAGGGGCTCAAGGATGCGTGGGAGGCGCTGGAGGAGACGCGGGAGGAGATGACGGGGTCCATCGGCCGGTTCGCGCGGGACGAGGCGGCCCGCGTCGTCGCCGAGACCGTGCCGCCCGTCGTGGAGGTCAGGCCGGCGGCGGCCTCTTCCAGCGAGCATCACGAATCCGTATGTCCTGCCGTACCTGTCGCCCGGCGCTCCCCAGCGGGAGACGTCTGATACCGCGCTGGCGTGGTGCCGGGAGATGTTCATCCGCCTGGGCCTGCTACGGACCTGCTGAGGATGAGGGCTTCAAGAACTGGGAGGAGTGACCGTGTAGAAAGGGGAGATATCCAGTTCGTCCGGTGTCTCCAACAGCCTGCGCACCAGCTTGCCGTCGAACGCCACAACGCGAACCTCGTCGTTGGTGGCGTTGTCCATCTCCCAGCAGTACAGATGGGACTCGTCGTACCAGCCGAGCACCTTGTCACAGTCGGAGGTGAATCGGCGGAGTTGCTGGCCGGTGCCGGCGTCCCAGAGGCAGTGGTCGCTGTCGTCGCCGCCTGGGCAGTCGGTCACGAACATCTTGCCGGAGGGCGAGAAGATGCCGAGAGTGCCGGACGCCAGCGGCCCGACACCCGGGAAGTCCCGCACGGGCTTGCCGGAGGCGTCGAAGAAGCGCAACCCCTTGTCCTTGCCGTAGACGATGACCACGCCTGCTTCATCGGCGTCCCAGCCGAAGTCGCTGTCCCGGATCGAGTCGTCGGCCACGTTGACCTTGCTGACCTTGCCCTGGGCCACGTCGACGATGGCGAAGCCCATCGTCGACCAGCTTTCCTTGCCCTCCTTGTTCTCGATCTTCTTGTTGATGTTGAGAAGGACCTTCGAGCTGTCCTTCGACCAGGTGCGAATTGTGGTGTCCAGCGGCCGGTGTACGGTCTTGATCCGGACACTGGAGCCCACCTGCCTGTCGGTGAGAAGGACCGAGTCGTAGCCGTCCGAGGTGTAGTCGTCAGACCGTCCCGCGAGATAGCGGCCGTTGGGGGAGACCAGTGACTCCAAGTTGTCCGGATACTTGTCGAACGCGCCATGGAGCGATTGCCGGGCATAGTCGACGTTGTCCTCGCCATTTTCTTCGTCGACTTCGTACGCCGTCAGAGTGATCGGGTCGGACGGGCCCTCGTAGTGCGTGATCGAGCCGCCGGGCAGCGTGGTCTTGACGACGGTGGCCGAGGTCGGAGTCACCTCCTTCGACGGCGTGGCCGGGGGTGTGCCGGAAGCGGTCACGGGCGTGGGGTTCCAGACAAGTTTGGGCACCACTATCCCGGCCAGCACGAGGGCCACGAGAATCAGCGCGCCCGCGCCCATGAGGATCGGCCTGCGCGATGGCCCGGTGTGGTCCACCTGTGGCGCGCCCCCCGGAGACGCCTGCTTGGTCCCCTCCACGAGGGGGTCGGATCCGGGATCCGGATTCCGCAACAGGCGCATGATCACGTCCATGGCCGTCGGCCGCTTCGCCGGATCCTTGGCCAGGCACTGCTGCACCAGGTCACGTAGCCGTCCGTCGAGCGAGCCGAGATCGGGCGGATCGTTGAGTGTCCGGCTCATTACGGCGTGTGCCCCGTCGCTGCCGAACGGCGCTCGCCCGCAGGACGCGAAGACCATCGTGGCAGCCCAGGAGAACATGTCGGCAGCGGGCCCGAGCCCCTGCCCCGTGATCTGTTCGGGAGACATGTATGCAGGCGTCCCGATCTGCGTGCTGCTCGTCATCGTGGCCGGGCTGAGCATGCGCGCGATACCGAAGTCGATCACGCGCGGCCCGCCGGGGCCCATGATGACGTTGCCGGGTTTGAAATCCCGGTGCACCACGTTGGCCTCGTGGATCGCGGCAAGCGCGGTCGCGGTGCCGATGGCCAGCCGCTCCAGCTCCCCACCGGCGAGCGGGCCGTCGTCCTTCACGGTTCGGCCCAGGGAGGGGCCCTCGACGTACTCGCTCATGATGTACGGCCGGCCCTGTTCGACGCCTGTGCTGAGCACTGTCGCGGTGCAGAACGGCGCCACCCGCCGGGCGACGTCCGCCTCTTGCAGGAAGCGCTCGACGCTCTCCTTGTCGTCGGACGCGTCACCGCGCAGCCATTTGATGGCCACGCGTGTACCCATCGGCGTCCTGGCAAGATAGACAACGCCCTGCCCACCTTCGCCCAGCTTGCCGAGGAGCTCCAGGCCACCCAGCTCTTGGGGATCGCCGGGCACAAGCGGCGTGAAGTTGCGCATGCCGTCATTGTGATGCCGAGCATTGGATCTACGACAAGCTTACTAACTGGTAGCCTTTTCCAGAACACCCTTCTGTCAAAACGCCTCCCGCGTCAGGGACCCCTCCCGGGAGTCGGCGGTTATCGTGACCCCCGGAGCCGCGTGGAGAAGAGGATCGGCGACATGGCGTGGACGATGCGCAGGCACCTGAGCAAGGTGGAGATCGTGCCGAAGCAGGTCGGAAACCTCGCGGACGGATTTCCCCCGGCCGTGCCCGGCACCCTGTGCGTCCGAGGAACCAACGGCGAGATACGTGTCGCTCCCGATGCCGGATTCGACGTGATATTCGGGCGCTGCGAGCCGGACGTGCACGTCTGCGTCGGCCCGAACGACCTGTACGTCAGCCGACAGCACGGACGCATCACTTACGAGCACGCGCGATGGATCCTGTACAACCTCGGCAAACTGCCCATCCGCTTTCCAGGGGGACGTCTGGTGCTCGCCGGACAACGGGCGACGTTGCCGGCGGCGCACACCCCGCTGTTCATCGTCGCTCCCGAACAAGAGCACCTGCTCGAAGTACGGATCGTCATGACACCACCGAGTTCGGGCCCGGAAAACCGCCAAGAGGCCGACACCCGCGACCCGACCGGATGGGACCTGAGCCCCAACGAACGCCTGGTCCTGACCTGCTTGGCCCAGCGGTACCTGCTGCCTGAGCCCTGGCCGCAGCCGCTGACCTGGGCACAGGTCGAGGACGAGCTCCGCGTCCTCCGGCCCGGAGAAGGGTGGACCGCCAAACGGGCCGCTCATATCGTCACCCAGACGCGCAAGCGGCTCAGCGCCAAGGTGCCCGGGCTCCTGGAGGAGGAGATCCCACCGCCGCTGGGCAACGCACTCAACCACAACCTGATCACCGCCCTGTTGACCAGCGCGACGATCGGCGCGTCGGACCTCCGACTCCTCGATGAACCCCGCCCATCACCATAGGATTCCCCTCAGTGGCACATGGGGCGAACGTCGCCATGCGGTGAGCGGCGACCATGACGATGTCACCCCGCGTGTTCTGGAAGACCCGCTGGTACGTCTGGAACAACAGCCCCGGCGGGGACACGGCAGACATCTACCGGGGCTCCGATCTGAAGAAGATCGACACCTGCTCGTGGAGGCGCGGCTCAGACTCGACCGCCTGCTGAGGAACCGTCGGAGGTGTCTCCTACACTCGCCGTCGGGTGGGGCCCCGGGCATGACAAAGAGCCCGCCACCTCCTTCGAGGGGTGGCGGGCTTTGCCTTGTGCCTGAAGTGATCAGCAGCGCCCGGCATGATGCGGCACCGGCTGGTACGGCTGACGCCAGCTACGCGCCTGAAAGCCCCCTCGCCCGCCGACACCGGCCACGACAGCCGGCGAGATTTTCACGATCTCCAGCACCGCCCGCGCTGGGCTTGATCGCGGCCAGATCGACCGGGCTCGGCGCGGACAAGCACCAGCACCGTTTGGAGGTCACGCGAGCTGTCCGGTACGCCGACGCGGCGCTGTGCGAAGAGGAGAACCGGGACTGAGTCCTGCGTCGCCGTGCTGCTCCTCCGCGACGCCTTCGGCTCAGCCCTGCGTTGACAACCGCAGCACGGCCTTCTTCTTGGACAGCGAGAGGGCGCTGATGGTGATGCCGTTGAGCGTGCTCGTCGAGCCCTTGCTGAAGTACGACGAGCCTGACACGCCCGGCCCGCTGGACTGCACGCTGACGCCGCTGGCATTGAAGGAGATGGTCAGCTTGGTGAAGACGAAGCTGGGGTCGATCCGGAATGAGACCTTCTTGGTGATGGTGATCTTGCAGTTGCCGTCGTAGCAGGCACGAAGGTTGGGCTTGGCTGCGGCGGACGCCGTGGGGGCGATGGCGGGGACGAGGGCGATGGACGCGGCCACCGCCAGGGCGGCGGTCCTGATCGTGGCGGACATGATCCTCCTTGCTCTTCACATGAGGTTGGGGCGGGTGATCAGAGCCCTCCCATTGTGTGGCGGCTGCTCCGGGACCGGTCCCGGAGCAGCCGAGCCCATGAGGAGCGGCCGGCAGGGCGGTGGCGGGCACAAACGGGTGGCAGACGCGGTTCGCGGGCGGCCTGCCAGTCGCCGTCCAGGGCGGCGACCGCGGAGCGGGCATGCTCGTACCAGTGGCCAGCAGGAAGGTGGGGACCTCGGTAACACCCCGAACGGCTCTCGCGCCCTGGGCCAGTCCTTTCTGGATCTGTTCCTGCTGTCACTGCAAACGGTCGCTGACGAGATCGCCGAGGTCGCCACGTCCGGGCACGGCGATGCCGGGCATCGTCACCCAGCTCGTGGACTTCAACTGGGGCCCCGACGAAGCGGCGCCGCGCGTGGTCGCGACCGACGTCGGCACGCGTCACGAGATCACGGCCGAGGCGCTGCAAATGCTGCTCGCCGCAGGCGCGCTCACCCCGACGACAAGCTGGAGGCGTATGTGCGGCAGACGATGCGCCTGCCGGAGAAGCCGCTCGCGCCGCCGGCCCGCCGGCCGAGCCCGGATGACGAGAAGCCGGAGCCTGGATCTGAGCCTGCCTCTGGGCCGAAAACGGAGCCGGAGGACGGGCAGCAGCAGGACGAAGTCGCCCTGCCCACAGGCGCCCGCGCGCGGCACAGCCGTGTAACCCGCAGGCCGCGGCCGAGGAACGGCGTCAGCTTGACCCTTGGAATCGCAGTCCGGCGTCGATCCTGACGCGATCCAGAGCCTCTGGCAGGAGGTGCTGGACGCCCTCATCGCCGCTCGCAGGCGGAGCTGCCCGGTGGGTTCTCATGTCGATCGCGTGGCTCCGAACCCTTTCTGCGCTCCGCTGTCCTCGCCCGTGTCGGCTCCTTGGCGGAGGGTATGCCACCCGTCCGCCCCTATCTTCACCCGCCATGCCAGCGGCCATTCCCGCTGCGCGCCCTCGGCCGGTGCGGCTCGCACGTCAGTGAGATTCGCCCTGTCTAGGCCCGTCGCTCCTCGAACACGGCACTTCTATTGAAAGTCGCCTTTTGGAACATCACGTCCCGGTTGAAGGTCGTCTTGGTGAACCAGGCGTCTCGATTGAAGGTCGTCTCGTCGAACCAGGCGTCTCCATCAAAGATCGCCCTCGCGAACCAGGCGTCTCGATTGAAGGTCGTCTCGCCGAACCAGGTGCTGCCGGTGAAGCTGGCCCCACTGAACGTGGCGTCAGCGTTGAAGGTCGCCTTAGCGCAGCCGACATCGCCGTTGAAGCCCACCTCATCGAACCGGGCTGCGCTGTCGAAAATCGCCTTGTTGAACCAGACGATGGTGGCAAAGGTCGTCTTGGCGAACCAGGCCGCGCCAGTGAAGTTCGCCTTGCTGAACCACGCGGCGCTGGTGAAGGCCGTCTCGTCGAATCTGGCGACGCCGTGGAAGGTCGCGCCGTCGAACTGGGCGTCGCCGATGCGGCAACAGCTTAGATCGAGGTCGATAAGCGTGGCGCCGGTGAGGTCGAGCCGGATGCCGGGCCAGTGCAGCGGGTTGGGCTGGGCCCGTGAGGGCCGCCACCGGGACCGGGGCGGTGAGACCGTATAGCGCAGGTGCGCGGCCAGGATGCGTTGGGCGGTGAGTCGGACTTGGCGTTCCTCGCGCGGATCCCGCCCGACCGAGGGGACGGCCGGAGGTGTAGAGATGCCAGCAACGGCGGCACGAGGGACGGCGGACTCGGGCGCCTCGGTCCTACCCGAGGCTGGGGTGTACGGCATGCGCAAATAAGCGCAGATCACATCCACGATGGTCTGCCGTAGTGCCGGGGTGTCCTGAGCGAGGCGTTCCAGGGCATACAGGCCAGCGAGACGGACAGGAGCCTGATCATTGCCGAGTTGTTCAGCGGCCTTGGTGTACAGCTCGGTGACCCGACGTTCTGCGGCGTCATGAGCGGTGTGCGCCGCGGCCAATTCCAGGTGACGCTGCCAGCGAACGGCGAGCAGCAGAGTCACGCCGGCGCCAACGCCGGCTGCAGCCGCCAACGCAGTGCGGACGGCTTCAATCCGGGCGGACACCTGCTCGGCAACGGGCAGCTTGTCCAGGTCCTGAAGCAGCCACGCGGTGGTGCCCCAAGCCGCAACGCCGATTAGCAGCGCTGTGGGGAGCGCCCACCACCACATCGAGCGCGGCGGACGCAGCTCGGGTGGGCGAGCAGGTGACTTGGAAGGCCGCGAGAGGAAGCCCATGACTCATTTGACCGCGCCGGGGGCCGTCTGCCAGCCTGAGTGATCAAGTCGTGACGGGGCCCGTGCGCCGCGTTACACCTGCTTTCCTGGCGGCTTCCATCTGGGCCTGCTTCTAAGCAAGGAGGACTGACGGGTGAGGCATACAACCGCACGGCCGCGCGCCCAACAGCGGGGGGGACGCACCCGATTGGTATCGCATCCGCAACGCGGCCGGCGAGGACGGCGCCCCCGCCGAGGTCTACATCTACGACCGGGTCTCCTGGTGGGGCGTCTCCGCGCAGAACTTCATCAGTGAGCTGAAGGAGATCTGCGCGCGCGAGATTCGGCTGCGGCTGATTCGCCGGGTGGCGAGGTGTTCGACGGCATCGCAATCGCCAACCTCCTCAGGTCACACCCTGCCAAGGTCACCACGTGGGTGGATGGCCTGGCCGCATCGATCGCGTCGGTGATCGCCCTCGCCGGCGACTGGGTGATCATGCAGCCGCATAGCCAGATGATGATCCACAACCCGTGGGCGACGTGCATCGGCGACGCCGCCGACATGCGGGACGCAGCCGAGCGGCTCGACCGCCAGTCCGACAACCTCGCTGCCGTCTACGCCGAACGCACCGGCGGCGACATGAAGCACCGGCGCGAGCTGATGCAGGCCGAGACGTGGTTCACCGCCGCCGAAGCAGTCGCTGCGGGCCTGGCCGACGAGGTGGCCGAGCACAGCACTCCCGACGACACCACGCAGGACGCACCGGATGACAATGCCAAGGCCAGGGCCTGCGCATGGGACCTGAGCGTGTTTCACTACGCCGGCCGAGAGCAGGCGCCCGCCCCGAACCTGGCCGCCGTCCACAACACCCGCCTGCCTATGAACGGCCAGGCCAAGCATGCTCCCCAACCGGGCCGGCCGCGGGGCCCCAGAAAACACAGGAGGAGGACAGCATGTCCACTCTCGCCGAGGGGCTGCGTGAGCGGCTCGGCATCGCCAGCGAAGCCGAGCTCGACGACGCCGCTCTGCTGGAGGCGCTACTGAGCCGAACGAACCTGAACTGCCTGAGTCCCGATGAACAGCGGGGCGAACAGCTCCGAACGGCCCTGAAGATCGTTTGGGGACCTTGTAAACAGAAGGTCAGGGGTTCACTTCCCTCGTCGGCCCGCGGCTCAGAGGCCCTTCGGGGACATCCCGGAGGCCCTTTGTGATCTCCGTACAGTAGAGCGGTACAGCAACGTGGTCTTTCGACGGCAGGAGTCGCGGTGGCAGAGACTCGGATGCTCACGTTCGCCATGTGGCGCGACGGTCATTGCTTGGGTCTCGAAGAGTTGCTCAGGTCTCTCAGGCCTCTGATCGAGACCTACGAGTGGCGATTGACGATCGACTGGTTGATTCCCGAGATCGAGATACCCCAGGATATGTGGCTGTCGACGGACCAGGTAGTTCACTTGTTCGACTCTCACCTACAGCTTGTGGATGGAGAGGCAGAGGGCCGCAATGCCGGTTCATCGATACCTGATGTTTGCTTGCGAGCTTTCGACAGCGGTTCGTGGGATGTCCAGACGGCCAGGCCGGACATTGCCGGGAGACTCGGTGAGCTCTACCCGGATGCGGTTGAACTCGAGAAATGGTGAAGGCGCCCCTGCCTGTACCCGCTAGTTGTCTTGACCCGCAGGGTTGTTGACGCGGGTGATCGGTGGTTGGCCGCCGATTGCGGTGTGGCATCGGTGGTGGTTGTAGGTGTGCAGGAAGTCTTGCAGAGCCGCGGTGCGTTCGTCGTTGCTGGTGTAGGGGCGGATGTAGGCCCATTCGTCGAGCAGGGTGCGGTTGCAGCGTTCGACCTTGCCGTTGGTCTGTGGCCGGTAGGCGCGGGTGCGTTTGCCGCTCGCGCCGAGGTCGGCCAGGGCTTGTTGCCAGGCGGTGCTGCGGCGGTAGTTCCAGGCATTGTCGGTCAGGACGCGTTCGATGCGGGTGATGCCCACGGTGGTGAAGCAGGCGGCGGCGCGGCGCAGGAACGCGGCGCAGGTGCCGGCCTTCTCATCGGGGTGGATCTCGCTAAGACCGTGTCGACATGGAAGAAATCGCAGGCCAGCAGCCCCTTCGCTTGCAGCCGTAGAAACGTCCGCCAAGAGGTGTCGAAGCTGCGAGGAGCCGGACCGTGTCGGCGCGAAAGCAGGATCCGTCGCACGGTCACCTCACTGGCCTGCAAGCCGAGGCCGACCAGTTCGCCGTGTACCTGCCGATACCCCCACCCGGGGTTCTCCCGTGCCAGCCGGAGGACCAGCTCCCGGACCTCCTTGTCGGCAGGAAGCAGGCCAGGGCCGCCAGGAGCGCCCGATCGGCCCAGCCCGGCTTCGGCCGGACGACCTGACGCTGCAACACCGCCACCTCATGGCGGAGCACCATGATCTCGACATCCTTGGATGCCTGGCCACGCCCCAGCAACACCAGCCAGCCGAACACCCGAATCAGAGTCAGCTACAGCAGGCGAACCGGCACAGACCGCGAACTTGCCCGCGAGGCGTCTGGGGGTCAAAGCCCCAGATCAAGCACCACGCGATGAGTTATGAAGCGGTACGGGCGCCGGCTTCTGCGCGGAGCACGCCTGCTTCATGCTGATCTGCTTGAGCACCGGCTGCGGACCTGCCGCAGCGATCAGTGGCCTCGTTCCCGGCCGAGGAAGCACGACAGGAGTCGCCTGAAGTCGTGCGGGTGTTCGAGCGCCGGCACGTGCCCGCATCGGCCGAGCACGTGCAGACGGACATCGGCCAGGTGTTCGAGCAGGGGCAGGGCTGCCGTCCCGAGCGGGGTGACTCGGTCCTCGGCGCCGTGGACGAGCAGCACGGGCGCGCGGACCCCTGCCAGCGTTTGCGCCGAGAGGGTGAGCTCGTCGGCCCAACGTGCCCTGGGTGGAGGGAACAACGACGCGAATGCGGCCGCCCCCGCTCGCATCGCAGCTGCACGGGCAGCGACGGCCGACTCGGTCACGAGCGCTTGGTCGAGGACGAGGCGACTCAACATGTCTCGTGCCCCGAGCGGGCCGGCGGGGGCGGCCCAGATCGCGTCGAGCTCGGCGGACAGCGGCGCCCCGGGGGCGCCCATCGTCGAGACCGCCACGACACGGGTGACCTGCTGGGGACGCGCGGCCGCCAGCGCCAGGGCCACGGCACCGCCCATGGAGTGGCCCACCACGGCGTAGTGCTCGACACCGAGAGCATCCATCAGGGCCGCGGCCTGCTCCGTCCACAGCCGGAGCCCACCCCTGGAGCCCGGCGGGATCGGTGTACGGCCGAACCCCGCCTGGTCGGGAGCCACCAGGTGCCAGGACGTGCCCAGCGCCTGGGCCGTCGTCGCCCAGGCGCCGGATCCGGTCGTACCGGGTCCGGAGCCGTGCAGCATCAGCACCGCGGGCCCGGTGCCGCTCTCCAGGACGTGGACGGGAGAGCCGTCGACTTTGACGGTCCGAAGTGCCATCACCGGGACAGGTCAGGTGTGCTCATGCCGATGCGGAGTTGATGGACTTCGAGAAGACCTCCATCATCGCCCTGCCGAATTGCGGCATGTCGGGCCACCCCCGGCAGGAGACGAGGTTGCCGTCCACGACGTCGGGAGCGTCGATGACCGTCGCGCCCGCGTTCTCCATGTCACCGGTGATGGGGGGGAAGCACGCCGTCTTCCGCCCCTTCAGCAGCCCGTACACGGCCGGCACCTGCGCGCCGTGGCACACCAGCGCGATCGGGAGGTTGCGCGCGAAGAAGTGCTCGGTGATGCGCCTGACGTCGGCGTCGACCCGGATCCACTCGGGGGCGCGTCCCCCAGGGATGATGAGGGCGTCATAGCGCTCGACGTCGACCTCGGCCCAGGGCACGTCGACCGGCAACTTTCGGCCGTTCTTCTCCACGTAGGCGTCGGAGTTGGGGTCGAACTCGTGGATGACCAGCTGTACGTCACGCATCGTCCGTGACGAGACGTCAACGTCCCAGCCGCCCTCCTGCACGCGATAGTAGGGATACATGGTGTCGAGCTCCTCGGCGGCGTCGCCGGTCAGGAGCAGCGCTCTGGGCACCTGCTTCTCCTCGCATCTGAGGCGGGTGAGGTGGATCCGATCCGATCCGATCCGATTGCGTCAGCATTCCTCGGCCCGGCCCGCCCGTCAAGCCTTTCCCGCCATTCCGTCCGCATCCTTGACGTCGTCGAACAATCGCCGGAACCGCTCGCCGGACAGCAGAATGTGCCGACGCATGGCGTAGGCGGCGGCGTCGGGGTCACGCGCGGCGATCGCGGCCAGGACTTCTTCGTGCTCGGCCATGGCCAAGTGAGTGACCTGGGTGTCGTGGAGAAGCCGGAACAGGTGCACGTGCGTGTGCAGGCGAGCGAGCGCTTCGCGGATGACCTCGTTCTCCGCGCTCAGGGCGACGAGATCGTGAAAAGCGGCGTCGCGCAGCCCGAAGGCGCCATAGGCCATGAGCCCGTCGCCCCCCTCCAGCTCCGCCATCTCCTCCAGCAGTCGTCGCAGACCGGCCACCTGCTCCGGGGATGCGCGTTCGGCGGATCTGCGCGCCGCTGCCGGCTCGAGGAGCAGGCGGACCTCAAGCATGTCCTCGAATCGGTGACGGGTGATCTGGGGGGGAATGCGATAGCCGGCATGGGGCACACGCACGACCAGGCCCTCGGCCTCCATGCGGTTCAGAGCGTCTCGGATCGGTGTCTGCGAGACCCCCAGCTCTCGCGCCAGGGCGTCGATCGTGACGCGGGAGCCAGGCTCGATCCGTAGCGACATCAGCTGTCCGAGCAGCGTGTCGTACACCTCGTCGGCAAGCCGGCCGCGAGATCTTCCCGGTGGCATTCCGGCCGTCATGGCTCCACGGCGCCGCGCGATCATCGCCTCGTCGTCCATCGTGACATGAGGTCCTTTCTTGCGTTTTCGGGAACCTGTTGACATCGGTCGCAACGCTGCGGGATGTTGACGCCCCCACTCGGATCGTATAGGAAAGGTGACGGATGCCAGCCATCCTTCACCCATCGGGGAACCGCCCGCCATTGCTCCGCTTCGATCAGTTGGAGCTCCCATGAGCATGCTCGACGTCCTTCTCGGTTCGCCACCGGGCCGCACAAGGGCCGAAGGACTGCTCGACTGCCTGAAGCCCCATGACGTCGTGGCGTACTCGTGACGCCGGTCTGCGGGTCAGCCCCTGCGACAGCCGGCAACACGCCTGAACACCCCAGCAATTGCTCGGCGAAGCACGCAGCAGGGCTCCAGAAGTCCCCCCCAGAAAGCAGGCAAGAAGATGCGGTATCCAAAGCGAAGAGGACGACTGTCCGTTCCCGGTCGAAAGGTGCAGCTGGCGACGGCGGCCATGTTAGCGGCCACGACCGTGGCGGCTTGCGGCGGCGACACGCAGGCGAGCGCCCCCAAGGCACCGGCGACCATCCCGGAGCTCACCAAGGACCCGCTGACCCTCAGCTTCATCTGGTTCGACTGGCCCCCCGCCCACGCGCTGGAAGACTTCGCGAACGCGGAGTACACCAAGGAGCGGTCGAACGTGACCATCAAGGTCAACACCGTGCCGAACGCGAACTGGCACGACGCGATGTTCACCCAGTTCGCAGCGCACAAGACCGACTTCGACATCCCGATCCTGGACTCGCAACACATCGGCGAGGCCGTGACGAACGGCAACATCCTCGACATCACCGACTTCGTCAAGAACAACATCGACGTCAAGGCCTACAACCCGTACCTCCTGGCGGCCTACGGCCAGTTCCCCCAGGCGGAGACCGGGAAGCGCGACGAGAACGCCCCCCTGTACGGGCTGCCGCTGCTCGGCGACACCTGGACGATGATCTACCGCAAGGACCTGATCGGCGACAAGCCACCGCAGACCTGGGACGAGATGATCTCAGTCGCCGAGAAGTGCCAGGCGGAGCACCCTGGCGTCAGCGGGCTGGCTTTCCACCAGGCCAACGGCTCCGACGCCGCGGCCGTGACCTACAACACGGTCAACGGCGTCTACGGCGGCAACCTCTGGGACTCCAAGACGCGCAAGATCCAGGGCGTCCTCAACGACACTGCGGGCCAGGAGGCGATGGACGTCCTGGTCAACAAGATGAAGCCGCTGACCGCCAAGGGCTCCGGCAACTGGTTCATCGACGAGGTGAACGCGGCGGTCGCCCAGGGCAAGGCATGCATCGCGTTCAACTGGATCGCCGCGAGCGGCGGCCTGCTCGACCCGAAGCAGTCGACGCTCGGCACCACGCGGAAGCAGATTCTCGACAAGCTGGGTTTCGCCCCTCTGCCGAGTCAGAAGACGAACCTGGTGCCTCTCGGCGGCATGGGGATGCACGTGTCGGCCTACTCCTCCACGACGAACCAGGCGGAGGCCCTGAACTTCATGAAGTGGTTCGAGCGGGCTGACATCCAGAAGAAGTGGGCCGCCGCTGGTGGCGTGCCATCGCGTACGGACGCCCTGGAGTCGCCCGAGTTCCTCAATGCCCAGCCGTTCAACCAGGTGTACACCGACTCGGTTCCGCGGATGCGGGACATGTGGAACGTGCCCGAGTACGCGCGCCTCGTCGACATTGAGAACACCAACGTGAACGCGGCTCTCAACGGCGCGAAGAAGCCGAAGGATGCGCTCGACGACATCGCCAAGGAGCAGCAGGGCGTGCTCGACTCCAGCAGTCGCAAGGGCGGCGGCGGACTGTGAGTGACCCCGTCCCTCTGACGACCGACCACCCCGGGCAGGTGGCGTCCGCGACGCCGCCTGCACCGGGCCGGTCCCGCCGCTTGAGCGACCGCTGGCTCGCCGTGGCCTTCATCTCCCCCGCGTTGCTGCTGTTGCTCGCAATGTCGGTGTTCCCGTTGCTGTGGGCGTTGTACCTGTCTTTCACCGACTACTCGGCCACCCGCGGGGGGCCCGCCCATTTCATCTGGTTCGAGAACTTCACCGCCATCCTGACTTCGGCGCAGGTCCACCTGAGGGCCTTGACGACGTTGATCTACGTGATCGGCGCGGTCACCCTGCAGACCGTGCTCGGTTTCGCCATCGCCTACCTGATCTCACGGCGTACGCACGGGCGAGGACTGCTGACCACTCTGTTCCTGGTTCCGATGATGCTGTCGCCCGTCGTGGTCGGGCTGTTCTGGCGATTCATGCTCGACGCGCAATTCGGCGTGATCAACAGCATGCTCGGCTCGCTCGGCCTGGGGCAGGTGGAGTGGCTCACCCGGCAGCGAACGGCATTGATTTCCCTGATCGTGGTCGACACCTGGCAATGGACGCCGTTCATCATGCTCATCGCACTCGCGGGCCTTACCGCGGTCCCCAAGTACTTGTACGAGGCCGCCTCGATCGACCGGGCGTCCGAGTGGTTCCGGTTCCGCACCATCACTCTTCCGCTGGTGTGGCCGCTGCTCCTCATTGCCGTGTTGTTCAGGGCCATCGAGGCCTTCCGGCTGTTCGACCTCGTCTACATCCTCACCAGCGGAGGTCCGGGGGTCTCCACCGAGACGTTGTCGTTCCACGTCTACAAGGTCGCGTTCCTGGGCTTCAACACCGGAACCGCCTCGGCGTACGGAATCCTCATGGTCCTCGTCGTCATGGTCCTCACGCAGCTCTACCTGCGCTACTTGAACAAGCTCAAGGAGGACTGATGGCCCTCTCCGTCGACGAGGCCGTGTCCACAGGTCCTGCCCGGGATCACACGCCCCCCGCGCGTCGCTTCGGCGGCCGGGGCCGCTCCGCGCTGGAGGTCGCGCTGCTGACCGTGCTGGCCGTCGTGATGCTCTTCCCGGCGCTGTGGATGATCGAGACGTCCATCAAGGAGAACCGGGACGTCTACGCCATCCCGGCCAAGTTCTTCGACTTCAAGGTCACCATGGACCATTTCAAGGACGTGTTCGTCGCCTCCGGCGGCGGTCGCTCGGCCTTGTCCGTCTCGTTCCTCAACTCCGTCGTGGTCGCCGGGGTCTCCACGGCGCTGGCCACCGTGCTGGGGGTCCCGGCGGCCTGGGCCTACTCACGCTTCGCCGTGAAGGCCAAGAAGGACCAACTGTTCTTCATCCTGTCCACCCGCTTCATGCCGCCCGTGGTGGTCGTGATCCCGATCTTCCTCATGTACCGCCAAGTCGGACTCATCGACACCAAGCTCGGCCTGATCCTCATCTACGCCGCGTTCAACGTCCCGTTCACGATCTGGATGATGAAGGGGTTCGTCGACGAGGTGCCCGCAGAGTACGAGGATGCCGCCATGCTCGACGGCTACACGCGCTTGCAGGCGTTCTGGCGATTCACCCTTCCCCTGCTCCTGCCCGGCATCGCCGCGACGGCGGTCTTCGCCCTCATCTTCTCGTGGAACGAGTTCGTGTTCGCCATCTTCCTCACCTCCAGCGACGCCGTGCGGACGGCCCCACCCGCCATCGCCGGCCTCATCGGTGGAACCACTGTGGACTGGGGTCTCGTGGCCGCCGCCTCCGTGGTGTTCGCCCTACCGGTGCTCGTCTTCGCCTACCTGGTGCGCAAGCACCTCGTCGCCGGTGTGACGCTCGGGGCGGTGCGACGCTGATGGCGGGCATCGAGGTGACCGCCCTGCACAAGCGCTACCCGGACGGGACGGTCGCAGTTGATCACGTGGATCTGTCCATCGGCGACGGCGAGCTGTTCGTGATGCTCGGCCCTTCGGGTTGCGGCAAGACGACCACGCTGCGGGCCATAGCCGGCCTGGAGAGACAGACGACGGGCGACATCCGCATCGGCGACACGCTGGTCAACGACCTGCCGCCCGCCGAGCGCGACATCGCCATGGTGTTCCAGTTCTACGCTCTCTACCCGCATCTGAGAACCCGCGACAACCTGGCGTTCCCCCTGCGGGCCGAGGGACTGCCCAAGCAGGAGGTGCGCGAGCGGGTCGACGAGGCCGCCCGGCTGATGCGGCTCGGTCCGCTCCTGGACCGGCGACCGCACCGGCTGTCCGGCGGGGAGCAGCAGCGCGTCGCGCTTGCTCGCGCCCTGGTGCGACGGCCGCGCGCATTCCTCATGGACGAACCTCTCACCAATCTGGACGCGGAGCTGAGGGCGGACATGCGCACGGAGATCAAGCACCTGCAGGGGGAGCTGGGGACGACGATGGTCTACGTCACCCACGACCAAGTCGAGGCGATGTCGCTCGGTCACAGGATCGCCATCCTCAACAAGGGCCGCGTCGAGCAGATCGGCACGCCGCTTGAGGTCTACGACCGTCCGGCGAGTCTTTTCTGCGCCGCATTCATCGGCTCCCCGCCGATGAACCTGATTGAGGCGGAGGTGGCCGACGGGAAGCTGCGCGGTCAGGGCGGACTGGTTCTCACGCCACCGCCGAACCTGCCGCGCGACCGTCGCCTGGTCGCAGGCGTGCGGCCGGAGGCGCTGGAAGTCACGGAACCAGGGGCGGAACGTTCGGTCCCGGCCCGTGTGGTCTCGGCGGAGTGGCTGGGCGACGAAATCATCTACGTGGTTGACCACGGCGGCCGGCGCGACGTACGGGTTCGGATGCCACCGACTGTCCGTTTCTCTGCTGACGCACCGGTCGGGCTGCGGCACACCGGCGGCCCACCGCCGGTCTACGACGCGAGCACGGAAGAGCTGGTGGCCTGATGGGAACCGTGGCAGTGCACGGGCTGTGCAAGTCCTTCGGTAAAGTCCAGGCCCTGGACGGGGTGACGCTGGACGTGCCGGACGGCTCGTTCTTCGTCGTGCTCGGGCCCTCCGGGGCAGGCAAGACGACGACCCTGCGAGCGATCGCCGGCCTTGAGAAGCTTGACGCCGGGTCGGTGCATCTGGACGGGAGGGACGCGACCGGTGACGCCCCGGCCGCACGCGACCTGGCCATGGTCTTCCAGAACTACGCCCTCTACCCGCGACACACGGCGTACGAGAACATCGCTTCGCCGCTGCGGGCACGCCGCTGTTCCTCGAGCGAGATCGCCGCCGCCGTCGAGCGGATGTCGAGCCTGCTGCACATCGAACGTCTGCTGCAGCGTCGTCCCGCGCAGTTGTCGGGCGGTGAGATGCAGCGTGTCGCCCTGGCCCGGGCGCTGGTCCGTCGTCCGCGCGCGTTTCTCATGGACGAGCCGCTGACGAACCTCGACCTCAAGCTCCGCGTCGAGATGCGCACCGAGCTCACCCGCATCCACCGGAGCCTCGGAGCAACCTTCATCTACGTGACCAACGACCAGGTCGAGGCCCTGTCCATGGCCGACCAGGTCGCGGTCCTCAAGGAGGGGAAGGTGCAACAGGTCGGAACGCCGGCCGAGGTGTACGAGCGGCCGGCCAACCAGTGGGTCGCAGGCTTCGTCGGGAGCCCGCCGATCAGCCTGCTCGCCTGCCACACCGAGGGAGATCGTCTGGTCGGGGCGGAAGGCTGGACGCTGCCGCGGCCCCGCTGGACCACGGCTGAGGACGGTCGTCCGCTGCTGCTGGGCCTGCGCGCAGAGGACCTGTCCGTCGAGCAGCGTGGGGACGCGTCGTTGTCGGGTGAGCTCTACGGCCTTGAGCCGCTCGGTGACCGAACGGTGGTCGACGTCCGGGTGGGGACGGAGATCCTCAAGGTCAAGGCACGACCCACCGTCATCGGCACGCCGGGCGAGCGGCTGCTTGTCACGGTCGACCTGGACCGTGCGCACCTGTTCGACGCGGGCACCGGGCTGGCGCTGTCCGAGGCCGGTAGGTAACCGCGCAGGGCGGGGACGTCAACATGCGCCCACAGGTGGCAATCGAGCCTCGGCGCGACGCTGAAGCAGCCATGGCCCGAGAAGGCGATCGCTGAGGTCACGCCGGACATCACCAAGAACATCACAGGAGGCGACGCAATGAGTGACCCGATGAACGTCCTGGCCCCCGAGCACCGTCGGCTCCGGATCGGCGACGCCTGGCGCGACGCCGCCGGCGGAGCCACCTTCGCCGTCGAGGACCCGGCCACCGGCAAGACCATCGCCGAGGTGGCGGACGCCGACGCCGTTGACGGGCTCGCCGCTCTGGACGTGGCCAGCAAGGCAATGGCGGAGTGGGCGGCGACCCCGCCGCGAAAACGGTCGGAGTTGTTGACCGCGACGTACCGGGCACTGACCGAGCGATCCGAGGAGGTCGCCCGGCTGATAACGCTCGAGATGGGCAAGCCGCTCGCCGAGGCTCGGGGAGAGGTGGCCTACGGCGCCGAGTTCTTCCGTTGGTTCGCCGAGGAGGCGGTGCGCGTCGAGGGGCGCTACAACACCGCTCCCGCTGGTGGCTATCGCATCCTCACCGTGCCGAAGCCGGTCGGACCGTGCGTCTTCGTGACGCCCTGGAACTTTCCGTTGGCCATGGGCGCCCGCAAGATCGCTCCTGCGCTGGCGGCGGGCTGCACGACGATCACCAAGCCGGCGGCCCAGACGCCACTCACCATGCTGTTGCTGGCCCGCATCATGGAGGAGGTCGGCGTTCCCCCGGGCGTCGTCAACGTCGTGACAACCAAGCGCGCCGGCGAGGTGGTCTCAGCACTGCTGGCCGACCGTCGGACCCGCAAGCTCTCGTTCACCGGGTCGACCGAGGTCGGGCGCGTGCTGCTACGACAGGCGGCGGACAACGTGCTGCGCACCTCCATGGAACTGGGCGGCAACGCGGCCTTGATCGTGTGCGCCGACGCGGACCTGGACGTCGCGCTCGACGGTGCCATGGTGGCCAAGATGCGCAACATCGGGGAGTCCTGCATCGCGGCCAACCGGATCTACGTCGAGGAGCCGGTGCGCGAGGAGTTCACGGCGCGCTTCGCCGAGCGGATGGGCGCGCTCTCGGTGGGCCATGGTCTCGACGACGGCGTGGACGTCGGGGCGTTGATCGACGAGGCCTCGGTCACCAAGATCGACGAGCTCGTCGCCGACGCGGTCGATCGCGGCGCCCGTGTCCTGGTGGGCGGCGAGCGTCCGGATGGGCCGGGTTACTTCTACCCGCCTACGGTCCTCGTCGACGTGCCCGAGGACGCGCGGATGCTGGAGGCGGAAATCTTCGGCCCGGTGGCGCCGATCATCTCGTTCACGTCCGACGACGAGGTGATGGCGAAGGCCAACGACACCGAGCACGGCCTGGTCGGATACGTCTTCACCCGTGACCTCCAGCGGGCGCTCCGGTTCACCGAGGGGCTGGAGACGGGGATGGTCGGCATCAACCGTGGTCTGATCTCGGACCCGTCAGCTCCGTTCGGAGGCGTGAAGCAGTCCGGGATCGGCAAGGAGGGGTCGCACGAGGGCATCCTTGAGTACCTCGACGTCACCTACGCGGCGATCGACCTACCGTGACCGGCCTGCTGCCGCGGGTGGCCGCCGAGGATCACCGCGCCCTGCGCGCACATGACCTGACCGGCCTCCACCCGTGGGGCGGGACCCGGGCCATGGTCGGCACGAATCCGCCGGCACCCGGGGACGCCGTCGACTCCGCCGGTGCGCGCGCCACAGACGCGGCCGCGTCGGTGGCCGGCGCGATCAGCCCTTTCGGCGGTCCCAAAGGCTACGCCCTCGGGCTCATGACCGAGGTGCTGGTCGCGACCTTGACGCGTACCGCCCTTGCCGACGCCGTCCCGGTCTCGCAGGTGACCTGGACGTCCGCCCAGCACATCACCGCCGACGTTCCAGAGAGGCACGGACATGCTTGAGACCGTCCGCGGACCACGCCAGCTGATGGTGGGCGAAGGGGTCGCGCAGAACATCCCACGAGTGGTGGCCGAGTGTGGCTCGCGAGTCCTCATCGTGACCGACCGGGTTCTTCTGGGGCAGCCGGGCGTGGCCGAGATCGTGGCCGCCGTGCGGGAGAAGGTCGAAGTCGTCGGGGTGTTCGCCGACGCGACTCCGGACGTGCCGCTCGACGATGTCGCCCTGGCCGTCTCGGCCGCCGCGGAGGTGGACGCCGACGTGATCCTCGCCATCGGGGGTGGCACGGTGATCGACCTCGCCAAAATCGTCGGCGTCATCCGGCGCCACGGTGGGACGCCGCGCGACTTCTACGGCGAGTCGAAGGTGCCGGGGCCGACGATTCCGCTCGTCGCCGTCCCGACGACGTCGGGCACCGGCTCCGAGCTCACCCCCGTCTCGGTGTTGACCGACCCGGACCGCGAGCTGAAGGTGGGGGTCTCCAGCGTCCACATCGTGCCCGACTTCGCCATCGTCGACCCCGAGCTCACCTACACCTGCCCTGCGACCGTCACTGCCCACTCCGGCATCGACGCGTTCTGTCACGCGGTGGAGAGCTACACCGCGCGCCCCCGGGCCCACGGACCGCGCGACCTGGTGAAGCAGGTCTTCCTCGGCCGCAACCCGATCACCGATCACTACGCGCTCCTGGCCGCGGAGCGGATCGCCCGCAGCTTGCCCCAAGTCGTCAGGGACGGAGGCGACAAGGACGCGCGCGCGGACATGTCCTATGGGTCCGTGCTGGCCGGGCTCGCATTCTCCCACGCAGGCAACGCGGCTCCGCACGCCCTCCAGTACCCCATCGGCGCAGCCACCCACACGCCGCACGGCCTGGGCGTCGGGCTGCTGCTGCCCTACGCGCTGGACGCGGCCAGGGATGCCATCGGCGACCGGTTGGCCATCCTCGCCGGGGTGTGCGGGCTCGACGTGACCGACGCCTCGGATGCCGAGGCCGCAGACACGTTCCTCACATGGCTCGACGGGCTCCTTGCCGACATCGGCATCCCTGCCACCTTGGCGGACATCGGCGTGGCACGCGCCGACCTCCCGCGCTTCGCGGAGATGGCCAGTGGCGTCACCCGCTTGATCCAGAACCACCCAGGCCCGACCGACACCGCCAGCCTGACCGCGATCCTCGAAGCGGCCTGGATCGGGGACCGGACCCGACATGTCCTGACTCCGGAGCAGAGATGGTGACGGGCCTTTCGGCTTGCGCTTGCGCTTGCCGTGCGCGCGCAGCGCGGTGATGGTGTCCTCATCCAACGCGATGGTGTGGTCGCCGGCCTCGGCCCGACCGCCTCCCCCGGCGCGGCCCGCGCAGGGCGATCAGCCGGTACAGCGCGGACAGCCGGTTGGTGGCCGCCTGGGCGAGGAAGGCAACGCAGCACTAGGCTGGCGGGGATGGCGGGATCGGCGGCGGGCGCGCGGACACAGGAGCAGGTGCGGCAGCGGAACCTGAGTGAGGTGCTGCGGCACGTCCACAAGGAAGGGGCCGTGTCACGGGCCGCGCTCAGCCGCCGGATGGGCCTCAACCGCAGCACCATCATGGACCTGACCGCCGAACTCGCCGCCGCCGGGCTGGTCCGCGAGGGCGTGCCCATCGGGCGGGGTCGCGCTGGGCGGCCGTCCATCGTCGTCATGCCCGAGCAGGGGACGCTGTACGGGCTCGCGTTCGACGTCGCCGTGGACCGGCTGCTCGCGGCCCGTGTCGGGCTCGGCGGCCGGGTCCTCGACCGCCGCGAGGCCGTGCGCACCCGCGCCGGGGCCGACCTGGAGAACATCGTAGGCGTTCTCGCTGCCTTCGGCCGCGAACTGGTCGTCGGGGCCGGTCCGGGCTCGTTGTGCGTGGGTGTGGGCGCGTCCTACTGCGGGTTGATCAGGCGCGCCGACGGCACGGTCCGGTACGGACCGCACCTCGGCTGGGTGGACCAGGCGTTCGGCGCGGAACTCGCCGCCGGCCTCGGTCTCGGGCTTCCCGTCGAGGTCGGCAACGAGGCACACCTGGGCGCGATCGCCGAGCACGTGCGCGGCGTGGGATGCGACGTCGACAACCTCATCTACCTGCACGGGGACGTCGGCGTCGGCGGCGGGATCATCGTCGGCGGCAAACTCCTGGACGGAGACGGAGGCTACGGCTGCGAACTCGGGCACATGCTGGTCAACCCGTTCGACGGACGGCTCTGCCTGTGCGGGTCGCGCGGCTGTCTGGAGGCCGAGGTGGGGGAGGAGGCGCTGCTCGACTACGCGGGACGGTCCGGCGAACTCGTCGGACGCGACGGTATCCGGGCAGTCGTCGCCCTCGCCGGGACCGGCGACGCCCGCGCGCGGGACGCCCTCGACCGCATCGGCGACTGGCTCGGTGTCGGCGTCGTCAACCTCATCAACCTGTTCAACCCGGCGCTCGTGGTCTTCGGCGGGATGCTCCGCGATGTCTACCCGGGCGCCGCGTCACGCGTCCGTGCCCGGATCGACGCGCATGTCCTGCCGGTGTCGCGCGAACGTGTCCGCCTGGCCGTGACGGCCCTCGGCGACGACACCACGCTCGCCGGTGCCGCCGAACTCGCCTTCGCCAACCTCCTGGACAACCCCCTCGACACACTGGCCACCCTGCGCTGATGAGATCAGGACGGCCGCGCCGACAAACCGATCGGCACAGCCGTGCCGTAAACGATTGAGGTCGTAGCGGTCACGTCACGGAAGGGCTGCATCGTGGAGTCCGGAGGACGTTGGTGCCTCGACTGAACCAACAAGATCAGCCGCTGCGTCCGGCTTCACCTCCCGTCCTGCTGGGCGCACGAAAGCCCGAGAAGGTGTGGCCGGTGCCTGCGGGCACCAGCATCTGTGCCGAACTCTGGCACCACGAGCCCGGTGGCGGCTGTTCGAGCTGGGGCCTTCCCTGCGACACGATGTAACGCCGAGATTGGGGAGCACCAACGCACCAGAGGCGACTGCTTCAGTCCCGCCCGCCCTACCGCCTCTCCGCCCGGACCAGATCGAGCGCAGGTTCGACCACGGGACCAGTCAGAGCGGCTGCAACACGGTTCCGAGTTGCAGCCGCTCAGGAAGGCGGGCGGAGCGCCGCCACCGGGCTCACGTTCTTCAGGTCTGCTGCCTAAGCTTTCCCGGGACGAATTGCCACATCATCGATCTGGAACGCAGGTCCGGCGGTGCTCGCGTTCCAGACAAAGGTCCAGTCGACGCGGGTCGCGCCCGCGGGCGCGGTGAACGTGCCGGCTGCTTCGGTCCAGGCTGTCTTCCGGGCCAGGGAGATGGCGTCGGTGCGCAGCACCGTGCCGGACTCGTCGCGCCACCGCACGTTCCACGTGACGGCAGGCATGGTCGCCACGGCCTCCCGGTACCACAGCGACACGTGGTAGCTCGTACCGGCGACCACACCGCTGTATCCGGGGAAGTTGTCAAGCGCGACCGCGCTGCCGGACGCCTGGGCGCTGGTCATCTGCAGCGAGCCCGTGCCACCGTGCGCGCCGCCGGTCTGGCGCGCCAGGCCGGCCCCGTACCACGGGGTGTAGGGCGAGGTCGTCGAGCCGGACTCGAAGTCCTGCTCGGTGATCGCCGGCGGGGCGGGCGTGCCGCCGTCGAACGTGCTGCCGGCGTCCTGGCCGTACTGGGGGCCGACCCACAGCCCGGGCACGATGCGATTGCCCATGTCGGTGACCCTGAACTGCCACGGTCCTGTGTAGGTGTTGTCGTGCCAGGAGTTGTTCGACCCGTGGACGATCGACTGCTGGATCACGGCGCCCTTGTACGGGGACCAGTCCGGGTACGTACCCCAGTTGGACAGCAGGGCCATGTGCCCGCAGTACTGCGTCGGGCAGCCGCCGTTGACGGCGCCGGGGTCGAAGGCGAACGTGTTGTGGTGGATGTCGACGTTCTTCGTCCACCAGCGGCAGTCGGTGTAGAGCGGCTCGCCGGCGATGGCGGGAGCCGAGCACTGTGTGGTGTTGGTCGGCCCGACGATCAGCGTGCAGTCGCGGGTCGTCGAGGCCGGGCTGTTGCAGAACCGGTCGGCGTTGGCCCACGCGGTGATCCCGCCCCAGTTGTTCTCGAGCCGGTTGCCGGTGATCTCGATCTTGCCGGTCCGCGCCTTCACGCGGGGCTCACCATCCGCCTCGGACAGGTAGATCGCCGCTTCGGGGAACGGGTCGCCCTTCGCTGCCCGCTCGGCACCGGAGGCCCAGGCGTTGCCGCGGATGGTGTTGTTCCGGATCACGGCGTTGTAGCTGATCTCGTAGAAGATCGCGAGCGACTCGTTGTCCTCGATGAGGTTGTCCTCGATGAGGAAGTCGTTGTTGTTGGTGTCCGCCCAGACCCCCGGCCCGTGGTTGCCGTGGACCCAGTTGCCGGTCACGTCGGCGCCGTTCACCGCCCAGAACTTCATGCCACCGGTACATCCGCACCCAGGCTCCTGGTGCTCCCAGTCCTCGGTGTTGTTGCCGGTGAACTCGTTGTCCGCCACAACCAGGCCGGTGATGGTGTTGCCGTCCTTGAATGCATTCAGGCCGTACTGCCCGTTGTCCTTGAGGCAGTTGCCGCGGATCGTGTTCCTGGCCCCGGCCATCAGCCCCGCGCCGGAGTTGTCGCGGATCGTGTTGTGCTCCACGACCCAGTCGTCGCCGGAGTCGTGGTTGACCACACCCTGATCGCGCGGCGCGACGAATCCGGTGATGGTCAGGTACCGGATCGTGACGCCGGTCGCCTGCTGGGTGAACGCGTACCGGTTCAGCCGCTGCCCGTCCAGTACCGCGCCGGGCGCGCCGATGAACGTCGCGCCGTTGCCGGGCATGATCTGGGCGTACTGGTCGGTGCCCAGCGTGTGCGTGCCGGTCTCGAAGTAGTACGTGGTGTTCGCCTTGCGTAAGTCCACGCCGCTGTTGTCGCCCTCGGGGACCACGACCGCGCCGGCGGGCGGCGT
This sequence comes from Nonomuraea sp. NPDC050691, assembly GCF_040654455.1. Lineage (NCBI taxonomy): Bacteria > Bacillati > Actinomycetota > Actinomycetes > Streptosporangiales > Streptosporangiaceae > Nonomuraea > Nonomuraea sp. NPDC050691. Next base: position 8,818 of record NZ_JBFAIA010000024.1, on the reverse strand, counting down.
GGTCGGGCCGTTCAGCGACGGGCTGCCGCAGACCGCTGCCTTTGCCGTCGCCGAATCGGTTGCCGCATCGACCGCGTCGCCACTCGCCGGCGTCGCGCCGCCCATGACGACCGTGGCGAGGGCCACCAGCGCCACCGGCCAGGTTCTTCGCATTCCTGTATTCCTCCAGGTCTTGACCAGCCTTGGCCGCATTCGACTGCCAGCCGTCGCCGCTGTCGCCAGAGCTCGCGCCTACCCTCAAGATCAAACGCTGAGAGAGTACTGCAGGGCCGATGCCGACGTCCTGCTGATCAGGGACAGCGACAGACATCGAGGTCGCGCCGGGCTGGATTCCCTTGCTCGCGGCCGGCGCATCCGGCCGATGGCCGCGATCGTTCCCGCGGCGGTCGGGGATGTGTTCCTGTCCCCATATTCACCCCCATGAGGACAAGCCACAATGTCACCATGCGCCTCCCCTCCTGGTTCGCCGACCGCGCCGAACCCGACGCACCCGCCGAGACCGAGATCAAGGTCTCCACACTCGAGCTCTTCTTCGACCTGGTCTTCGTCTTCACCATCACCCAGCTGACCGCCCTGCTGACCGACGGTCTCGACTGGGAGAGCGCGCTGCGCGTGGTTCTGGTGTTCGGCGTCCAGTGGTGGATGTACTCGGGCTACGTCTGGCTGACCAACGCGATCCCCCCGGTACGGCCGGCCCGCCGGATCCTGGTCCTGCTGGGCATGACCGGGTTCCTCATCATGGCGCTGGCCATCCCCACGGTGTTCGAGGGCGGGTTCGCCTTCGCGATCGGCTACCTGCTGCTCATCCTCGTCCACGCCGGGCTCTACCTGCAGTCGACCGCCGCCTTCAGCCGGGTCGTCCCGTACAACCTGGCAGGGACCGCGCTGATCGCGGCGGCGAGCCTGTTCGACGGGCCGTGGAACTACGTGCTCTGGGCGGCGGCGGTCGTGCTGCTGTACGGCAGCCCGTACTTCATCGGGCAGAAGGGGTTCCCGCTCAAGCCGGGGCACATCGTCGAGCGGCACGGCCTGCTGGTGATCATCGCGCTGGGCGAGTCGATGCTGGCCATCGGCATCGGCGCGCACGGGCAGGCGGATCTGCCGACACTGGTCGCGGCCGTGCTCGGGATGGCGCTCGCCGCGTGCCTGTGGTGGTGGTACTTCGGCGGGGACGACGAAGTGGGCGCCGAGCACGCGCTCGCCGCGTCGGACCCCGAGCGGCGCACCAAGCTCATCCTGCGCGTCTACTTCTACGGGCACGTCCTGATCCTGCTCGGCGTCCTCGGGATCGCGGCCGGGATCAAGAAGGTGATCGACGAGCCTCTGGCCGGGCTCAAGCCGGGCGCGGCGGTGGTCCTCGCCGTGGGCGCGGTGCTGTTCCTGGCGGGGCACTCGTGGTTCCGCCGGAGCCTCGGCCTGGCCGATTCCCCGCTCCGGCCGGCCGCGGCCGGGCTCGCCGCGGTGTCGGCGGCGCTCGGCCTGTGGTCGGCGACGGCGCAGCTGGCCATGCTGGTGGTGGTACTGGCCGGCGTGCTGGCCGTGGAATCCCGCCACGACATGGCGCGGAAGCTCCCTTCCTGAAGCAGGTGCCCGCGGCGGCCGATCAAGGTCTCAGACGCGTACCACCGCGGTGTGGGCGTGCCCGCGGCTGCCGCCGACGTCCACCTTGACCGCGCGCTTGGCCCTGCGCACGCTCCGGCCGCCTTCCTCGACCGATCGCACCGGCCAGGGCAGCGTGATCTTCACCTCGTCGGCGGTCCTGGACGGGTCGGAGACCGCGAGCCGTACCCGCTCGTGGTCGCGGCGGATCAGCAGCGCGCACGGGCCGTCGGCGGCGAGCGGCCCATGCGCGGTCTCGACGGTTCCCGCGCGCCAGAAGACGGCGGCGATCACGTCGTCGCGGGAGACGGCCTGCACCGTCCGGGAGTTGGCGAGGATCTCGACCCGGCCGCCGTAAGCCGCGGTCTGCGCGACGGAGGCCTCGGGCAGGACGGCGTAGGCGTAGCGCGCCTTGCGCGGATCGACGCCGTGGTCGACGAGGATCGTCGTGTAGTGCCTGGTGACGGGGGTGCTGTCGCCTCCGGTGGTGGCGCCCTTGTCGATGTCCCGCCAGCGGCCGGTGCGCTTCTCGCGGATCACCTTCGCGTCGGCGCCGTCGAGCAGCGCGTAACCGGCCACACCGGACAGGTGGATCCAGCCGTCGCCCCGGGTCAGCGGCGGATGCGCGTCGTGGGTGTTGCGGTTCTCCACGATCGTCTCGACGCGGCGGCCGTCGGAGGCGGTGATGCCGGCGCCGAGGGCGATCACCGCGTCATCGAGGAGGAACCACGCCTTCCTGGCCCGCAGCGAGGAGCCGTCGGCGATCAGCTTCATGGCCGCCACGCCGTACTCGCCGTCGAGTGCCACGCCGCCCGCCCACGGGGTGGGCGGCAGGCGGCGCTTGCCGTGCGGGAGATCGGCGCGTCTGCGGGTGTCGACCGTCGTGCCCGGCAGCCGGTACGGGTCGATCGTGGGCCACAGGTCGTCGTTCCAGTGGGTGAGGTCGCCGGTGTAGAGGTAGGTCATGCCGTCGCCGGTGTACCAGCCGTGCAGGTTCTCCCGGTTCATGGCCTCGGCCGCGCCGATGCGCTGCGAGCTCATCGCGATCGCGTACGCCCAGCTGGGACGGCGGTGCACGACCCGGTCCATGTCGGCGAAGACGTACGTGCCGGTCGTGCGCGGGCCGACCGGCACCGACGGGTCCTCCAGCAGGGCCTTGGCCGCCGCGATGCTCGCCAGCGGTGCGAGCGTGTCGTAGGGGATGGCCTGGTTGCGGGTGAGCCAGCCCTTCACCATCGGCCGCCAGCGCCGGGCATGGCGTTCGGGCGCCGCCTCCAGCAACGTGAGGATGGACTCGACCGCCTTCTGCCCCGAGTGGTAGTCACGGTGGCCCTGCACCGAGATCTGCCGGCCGCGTACGCAGTCCATCATCAGCCCGTCGAAGATGAACGGCGCGAACGAGCGATCCACGAGGTCGTAGACGTTGCCGATTCCGGTGATCTCCCACGGCGACCCCGCGAGCATGGCGATCAGCTTGGCCACGCTCTCCAGGTAGTCCACGCCGTAGCTGCCGGTATAGGGGTACACGTCGTGCTGGATGAACGACCCGTCACGGTAGAAGCCGTCGCCCGGGCCCCTGGTCGGCCGCAGCAGGTCGGAGACCGCGTCCCCGGCCCGCTTGATCAGGCGTGCGTCGTGGGTGAGCAGTCCGCGCATCGCCACCGCCATGGCCTTGCCCGCCCGGTTGGCGCCGGTCTCGACGACGCCGTGGTGGCTGACACGGCGCTCCGGGTCGGGGCACCAGCGGCGTAACGGGCGCAGCCAGCGTTCGAGGCGGTCCTTGGGCAGGCCGTCGTACAGCAGGGCGCACGTGTCGGTCAGCGAGCGGGGTACGCCGATCTCCCACCAGTACCAGTTGCTGCCCCGCCGGTCGAGGCCCTCGTTGTAGGCGTGCTCGTACAGGAAGTCCAGCGCGCTGACCGCGGTCTCGGCGACCTGCCTGTCCCCGTGCATGGCGGTGCCCGGCGTGGCCCAGCCCAGCGCCAGGGTGCGCATGCGGTTGTAGGCGCGGTTGAAGTTGCCCGTCCGGGGGTCGTCGAGCGGCAGGTCGGGCCACAGGCTCGGGCGGCCCGGGGCGGGCTTCAGCTTGCGCAGCACCGCGTTGGCCGAGCCCTCGATCGCCTGCGTCTTGTCGGTGTAGGCGGGGTTGTACGACCCGCCGGCCAGCAGGCTCACCCACCGCTCACGCGCGGCGTCGAACGCGGCGGCGGTGCCGGCCGCCGCCGGTCTGTCCCACAGGGCGAGGCCGGCCACGGCCGCGGCGCCCAGCAGTGCGGACCGCCGGCTGAGGGGGTGGGTCATGAAGGCCTTTCCGACAAACAGGTCAATAACAGATGAAAGGATCATATGTCGCCGTCTCGCGGCGACGTTCCTGCGCGGACCGCGGGACAGCGTCGACTCTCCCGAGACAGGGATCCCCGCCGCCACGGCTGACGCCGGCCCCTGACCACGATCATGACATCGCCGCGGCTCGGTGTTTCCCGCCCGTCCCGGAGGTCACGCCCCCGCGTGCAGGAACGCCGCCCAGGCCGACGGCTGCCCCGGCAGGGCCGCGCGCATGCGGCGCGTGGCCATGTGCAGCGCGAGCGCGCCGGGGATCCGGGCCCGCGCCTCGGTGGTCCCGCGAACCTCGCGATGAAAGTCGGCGGCCATCGCCGCCGCGACGTGGTCGCCGATCTCCCACAGCGTGGCCACGGCCTGGGCGTAGCCGGCCAGCTGGAAGGCGGAGGCCAGGTGGATCGCCTCGTCGGCCAGCCTGGCGCCGCCGCGTGCGGTCGCGCACGCCGACAGGTAGGCCAGCTCTGCGTCGTCGAGGTCGAGCCGGCTGATCTCGGAGACGCTCAGCGGCCCGTCGTGCAGCAGCAGGCGGCTCGCCGACGGGTCGTACGGGTCGCTGCCGGCATGACAGGCGAAATGGGCGACGGCCGCCCCGGGCAGCGCGGCCAGCACGGCGGCGCGCGACGCCCGCGCGCCGATCAGCGCCGGACCCGGGAGCCCGGCGGTGACCTCGGCGGCCTCGCCCGCCGTCTCCGGCAGCGCCGCGTGGCCGGGGGTCCGCGGCATGGCCACGGTCAGCCCGGCGCGGCGGGCCGGCACGGGACGGGACCGGCTGTGCAGCAGGGCCCGCAGGGTCGGCGTGTACGAGGACACCACCCGGTCGAGGACCGACGCGCCCGCGATCGCGTGATGCCCGGCCGCGTGCAGCGGAAGGGAGTTGAGCGGCCCCGTCGGCGACCACCAAAGCCGGGGCCACGCCCCGTCCTCGGGCGGCCAGGTGAGCCCCAGCTCCGTCAGCACCGGCTCGGCCAGCACGTCCCACAGCCAGCCGAGGGTGTCGAGCAGCACCTGCTGTGCCTGCCCGCCCAGCGGACCGGGACCGGTCCGCACCATGGCGATCGCGGCGTGGAACGCCTCGGCCTGCTCGAAGAGCTCGGCGGCCCGCAGGCGAGGCAGCGGCACCAGGCGCACGCCGTCGGCGCACAGGGCCAGCGCGTCACAGCGGCGCGGATGGACGTTGACGGTCACGACCGGCCCTTCGGCGGCGACCGGCAGCAGGTCGGGCATGCCCAGCGGCAGCGGCAGCTGGAACCGCCCGAACGCGGGCAGAGCCCGGATCCGGCCGGCCAGCCCGCTCCACTCCCGGGCCAGGTCACGCATGCGCGCGGACTCTTCCGGCGTCGGCTCATGGCCGGGATCGGCGGCCGCCGCGCGCATCCGCTCGCGCAGGGCGACGAAGCGCTCGGCCAGCTCCGGGTCGGCCGCCCGCAGGTTCGCCAGCTCCCTGCGGGCATTGATCGCGCTGGACAGCATCAGCGCGCGGCCGTCCTCGAGCGCTTCGAGCGCCGCCGGCACGTCACTCCGGGTGATCGCGGACACGGCCTCGTCCGAGGACAGCCTGGCCAGGCCGCTCGGCCGCAGGTCGTCCTCGTCCGGGGGGACCACCGACGCCGCCATGGCCCGCATCCGCGTCGCCGCCCCCCACGCGATCATGAGCCGCGTGGCCTGTCCGGGATCGGCGGAGACGACGCGGCGGGCCAGGCCGGCGGCCTCCTGATAGGCCTTCTCGTCGTGAACGAGCTGGTACTGCTGGAACAACGTGTGGGCGAGGGTCTTCAGCGTCGCCGTGTGCTCCGGGAGCCCCTCCGGCAGGGCGGCGAGCCGTTCGCGGTCGCGTCTCAACGTGTCCTCGATCAGTGCGAGGGACTCGAACGGGGACAGCAGCGCGCCGCCCATCGCGGACATGTCGGCCATCGTGCCGGCGGACACGTGGAGCGCGCTCATCAACGACGGCAACGTCTCCATCGCCTGGGAGAGGAGGGCGATCATCTCCTCGGCCTGCCCGGGCTCGCCCGGCTCGCCGAGGCGGGACCGCCCCAGGGTCAGCCGCGTCATGGTGTGGTGCAGCGCCAGCACAGGGCGTTCGGGGCTGTCGTCCGGCAGCGCCCGCAGCACACGTTCGTGCAGTTCGAGAAGCTCGTCGAGACCGGCCGTGTCCACGGGCGGGGGCGGCGACTCGGCAGGGGTGAGGAGGCGCGTCAGCATCGCGTCGAGCCGATCGCCGGGAGCCAGGTGACGGGTTCGCCGCCGGGCCAGTTCGAGCGCCGTTGCCTCCAGGTCGGTGCCGGAGGGATCGCGCAGCAAACCCGCCGTGAGGTCCATGAGCTGCGCGAAGTGGCCTTGCCCGTCGGACGGGGCGACGCCGATCAGCCGGGTGGTGACGGCGAGCCAGTTGTCGGGTTCGTCGGCGGCGTCGCCGCTGGTGGCCGGGATCGTCCGCCGGAACAGGTCGGTCAGTTCGGTCATGCGGCGCCGCGCCTCCGGGCTGAGAGCGACGGTGGGGGCGGGCTTCGGGCTCCGCATCAGCTCGGCCCTGGCCAGCAGCCGCAGCCGGGCGCGCCGCTCGGGTGCGCGCCCGGGCGTCTCCCGTGCGGCTCTGCCCAGGGCGGCGACGGCCTCGTCGAGTACGGCGGGATCGGCCTCGCCCGTGAAGTCCGTCAGCAGCAGCAGGGAGGAGCCCAGGTCGGCGAGGATCTGCGGAAGGTTCTCGGTCGCCTCCGTCGCCGTGTCCACGGCGATCCGGAACAGGTCGACGGCCTCGGCCAGCATGGCCGTGTCGCGGGAGGCGACGGCCTTGGTCCGCAGCGCCAGGGCCAGGCCGTTGGCGCAGCGGGCGTGGTTCCCGTGCTCAAGGGGAGTGTCCTGGAACGACTGCCTGAACACCGCGACGGCCTCGTCGAGGTTCGGCGGCTCGGGGCTCCCCTCCTCCGGGGCCAGCGCGTCGGTCAGCAGGAGCGCGTACCCGAGATTGGACAGGACCGTCGCGAGGGAGGGGTGATCGGGCGGAAGGTCGTGCGCGGCCCGGCGCAGCAGCGTGACCGCCGTCTCGCCGTCGAGGCGGCGCTCGAACCGGGTGAAACGGTCGAGGAGGAACATGGCGAGGTTCGACAGCGCCTCGGCGAGCGCGTGCGCCCGCTCCTCCCCCACCGGCTCGTCCGGGCCGAACACGTCGGTGAACGAGGCCCGCACCTGGCCGGGCAGGGCGTCCGGCCGGACCAGATAGAGCGGCGTCAGCAGGACCGCCGCCCGGCCCCACGCCTCCTGGCCCGGCACGCCGGGCAGGGCCGCCGCGCGGAGCCAGTGCACCAGGCCGGCCGCGTACAGCACCTCCTGGTCCGCGCCCTCCGGCGTGGCGAGGAACTCGAGCAGCCGCTCGGCCTCGTCCAGGGCCTCGGGGCCGAGGACGGCGGCGGCGTCACGGGCGTCCGTCACCGAGGCGAGCCGGGCGCGCAGGGCGCTGAGCAGGTGGTCACGCATCGTCGCCTCGCAATCAGGTGGCTTTCCTGAACCTCTCGCTGACCGTCCTCCCGCGTCCCGGCCGGATAGGACGGGTCTCGTCGTCGAACCGTTCCAGCAGGTCGTCCAGGTAGACGTCCACGGTCGCCTCGACCAGTTCGGCGTACACCTCGGCCGCCCCCCTCGCCCGCCGCCACGCGACGAGCCCGGCGCACAGCCCGATGACCGCGCCCGGCCACCACACCAGGCCGAGCGCCGCATACAGCGCGGCCCACCCGCCCAGGGCGGTCGCCTCGTCGAAACGCTGCCTGCTCTCCGTGAGCGGCTCGCGCGCCGAGCCGGGCAGCAGCAGCCACAGCCGTGGCCAGGCGGCGGCCAGGTCCACGCCGTACTGCTTGCGCACCCTCGTCGCGGGGGCGTGCAGCCGGTCGCCGATCCAGGTCGGCCGGCGTGGCTCGGTGAGCGCGACCGCGTTCCTGGCCTCGGCGAGCTCGCCGAGACGGCCGTGCTCGCCCGCCTCCTCGGCCTCCCGGTACTCCTGCCTGCGTTTGTCCCAGACCCGTTTGCGCCGCTCGGTGAGCGCCCTCGCCAACGGGCGCGCGAAGACCGGCCACCGCCCCGCCAGCAGGTGCTCGACGGGCGTGCCGAGTGCTCGCGCGACGAACCCGGCCGCCGCCGACACGGCGAGCAGGGCGGCCAGCAGCAGCGCGGTCCGCGCCAGGTCGGCCTGCCGGGGGCCGCCGAGCAACGCGGTGAACTCGATCGACCGGCGCCACAGCAGCCCGGTGTCCGCCCAGCTCCGGTGCCCGAGCACCACCGCCGTCGCGGCGACCGCCGTGAACACCAGTCCGGGCAGTACGAGCAGCGCGACCCACCGCTCCGCGACCTTCTTGCCGAGTTCGGCGAGGAAGCCCGTCATGCCGCGATCTCAGCCGTCGGCCGAGAAACGCAGGGCCTGCTCGTGGACCTCGCAGGTGGGCAGTTCGGCGTCGGCTTCGCGGTGTTCGACGCGGGTGCAGGTGCCCAGGGGGCACACGTAGCCGCCGACGACCGGGCCGCGCTCGGAGTCCAGCTGCGGGGGCAGCGTGGAGCGGGTGGATCCGCGTTCCTCCGGCTCGGGTCCGGCCCCGATGCCCAGCCGGGTCAGGAACCGCTCGATCGGCTCGCCGCGCCGGGCGGCCCGCAACGCCTGCGCCACGACCGCGCGGCGCTCGCTCGACGCGGGGCCGCGCAGCAGAGTGCGTAAGTGCGGCAGGGCGGCGCAGAACACGGCCAGCGCCTCCTGGTCGGGCTCCGCCGTCACGGTTCCCCTCCCGATGCGACCCTCGACTGTGGCAAAGATCATAACCGGGCGGGACGGCGGATCTGGAGGCCTTTCTCGCCGCACTCCGGTGACCGGCGCTGCCCGGCGGCGCGGCCGGGCAGC
>NZ_JBFAIA010000023.1:0-75255 GCF_040654455.1 Nonomuraea sp. NPDC050691 | reverse complement strand
TCCTGCCGTTCACCGAGCACCGGATCGACCCTCGCCGCGGCGATGCCCGTACGGCCTGCGGCGTCCACGGCATGGTCGACGGTGATGACGCCGGGAATTGCCGCAGCCGCACGGAACAGGGCGGCACGCTGCGCCGCGGGCAGGTACGCCTCCGAAAGCAGGTCACGGACCCGCCCCCAGGCATCGGTATCCGCTTGGGCGCCGCGTCCGAGATGGCGGTAAAGATGCTCGTACATCTTCGCCGGCTCAGTCGGCAGACGGCTCACGTAGGCGTAGTCATTACGCAGGTACTCTGCTCGGTCGTCGAAGCCGGCAAGCTTCGACGGGCCGCTGCGGCCGACGTTCTCGCGGGCCTCGGGCGAGATGGGCCAACCGGGGAACGGTTTGGGTTCGAGAAGCTCACCCTCGATGACTCCACCGGTGGCATCACCCTCCACCGGCAGCCAGACTTTGCGTATTGTTCGGTCCAGGTGACGTTGAGGGCGTCCTTCGCGGTCTTGGCCGTAGGAGGGGTTCATCGTCTGCGATTCGAAGACCAGGAACTGGCCGGGTTTCGGATGCAGTTCTGGAGTGTTGCTGACGTTGTCGGCAGCCCGCTTGAGTACTTGCGATGCCGCCATGGGCATCGTATGGATGGTCTGGCGAGCGCCTGGCTCCGAGTCGATGGTGACTGCCAGGATCCCGGCTGTCGCCGTGGCGACGGCCAACCCCGCGAGGCCCAGCCTCAGGAAGCGCGGGCGCCTCGCGGCGCGGGCCACGCCTGCGGACGACTGTTCGGCGATGGCGGCCAGCAGTCGGTCCTCCTGAGTCTGAAGTTCGGTGAGGTCACGCCGTGGAACCTCCGAGCGGAACCGCTCGAGCCGCGTCATCTCATTCATAGACGGATTCCTCGCTAACGGTGGCCATGGCGTTGATGTCGCCGAGTTCTTTGCGGAGTTTGTTTCGCGCCCGGTTGATGCGTGATCGCACTGTTCCGAGGCGTACACCTAGCGCCTCGGCGACCTCTGGATAGCTGAGGTCGCCCCACGCGACCAGGAGCAGCGCGTCGCGATGCCCTTTCGGCAACGCCGCCAGCGCGCCCGCCAGGTGGCGGCGGGAGGCCTCGGCGATGACTCGCTCGTCGGTGCGTTCGGTGAAGGGCGCCGTCACCGGGTCGCTTCCGGTGCGCTCGAGGATGCGTAACTGCCGCACCTCGGTCCGCTGATGTCGTCCCATCAGGTTGGTCGCGATCCCGTACAGCCATGGCCGCGCGTGCGGGCGTGCGAGGTCGTAGCCTTCCCGCTGCCGGAACGCCGTCAGGAACGTCTCCGCCACGATGTCTTCGGCGGCATCCTCCCCCAGCCTGCGGGCGACGTAGCGGGTGATGTCCGGGGCGTGTCTGCGGAAGACCTCGGCGAATGCCTCGGGCTCGCGCCGGGACCGCTCGATGAAAGAGGCATCATCGGCCTCTCCTCGGCTGGTCTCACTCATGCTGTGGGCCTCTCGGGCTTTGGATCAGGACGCCTGTTGTTGCCAAGTCGGCCGCAAACGGTTCCCGCCGGTGCCGGGTCCCTCCATGGTCGTCCTCAGCCGCAGTCCGCAGGGGGCGTTACAAGGTCATCCACCGGGGGGAGCTGAGACCGCAGTCGCCATGACGACGTGGCAGTAAGGCTCGTTGCAGATTCCCGGCCAAGCTGCGTTGCAGGTCACAGGGAAGCCCGGGAAGTCAGGAGACGTCCGAGAAGTCCGGGAAGTGCGATGCCGTGCCCGGTTGAGGCTGGGAGTCCACAACTGCGATGATCTCGCTGGTCCTGTCACCCTCTGCATCGCAGGGAGCACTCTTGTTCAAGCGTCGTGGTTTGATCTTGTCCGCAGCCCTCACCGCGCTGTTGGTGGGTGTCGCCGTTCCCGGCGCGGCGGCGGGCGACGAGTTCGATGATCCGACATATCCGGGCCCGGTCTACCGGACCGTCACGGACAAGAGCGCGCTTCTGTCCTTACAGACCAATGGCCGGCCGGACGGGCGGGACATGGTCTTCCGGATCTCCGGCTCGGTCTACGCCAACATCGAGGGCAACGCCTACGACCCGGGGCTGCGCCACGGCCAGAAACTGTTCAACATCGAGGGCTACAACATCCGGCGGCTGTACCGGGTGCCCGGTACCACGCAGCTCTACCAGCTCTCCCGTGAGATCGTCTTCTACACCGACCCCGCCGACCCGACGAAGATCCTGCGGGAGTGGAAGAACCCGATCGATCTCAAGACGTACCCTGTCGTCCCCATCAACAACGACGCGGTGAACTTCGGCCCGTTCAACGTCACCTCCTCCTACGTCGGCCCGCCCCTGCGGCAGATGCACGACGAGACCGAGTGGACCAGCGACATCCCGGTGCGCACGAACCTCAAGACCGCGTTGGGTGAGCCGTTCGGGCTGGTGAACGGTGTCTACGCGGCCCAGGAGATGTTCGACTTCTACGTCGACGAGCGCGAGGTCGCGACCCGCACGGTCGCGGGCACCGTCCCCAAGGGCGCGATGAAGACCAAGATCAGCTGGGCGAGGACGAGCCCGTGGGCGCCGTTCATGTGCCTGCCGGAGACCGACGTCCGCGGGCAGCTCACCTACCACGCCCGCAGCTGGTCGCTGCCGTCCTACCTCGACGTCGAGCCGTGGCTGCGCGCCGAGGTCGAGGCGAGCTACCCGCTCTTCAAGGCCGCCCCCACCGCGCCCGGCCCGAGCGAGAACTCCTGGACCTCCTTCTACAACAAGCAGCTGGGCAAGGGAGCCACCACCTGGACCGGCTGGTGCGCCGCCAACGGCAAGGCCGCCTGAGCGCACGACGATCCCGGCCGGCCGCCCTCATGCGGGCGCGGCCGGGGTCGTTGCTACTGCTTCGGTACGAGAGCGAGGTCGAACCGTATCTCGACCTCGTCGCCGACCTTGAGCGCGCCGAAGAACGCCGAGTAGGGCCGGATCCCCCACCGGGACTGCACGACGGCCGCCGATCCATTCACCCGTCCCTCGGTCAGGGAGCCGTGCAGCGCGACGGGCTGTGTGGCGCCGACCATGGTGAGGTCGCCCTCGACCTGGAACGACTCGGCCGTCCCCGCCACCCGTGACGACCGGAACGTGATCACCGGGTGGCGTTCGCCGTGCAGGACCTTCTCCCGGATGATCTTCCCGATCTCCTCCCGGTCGGCGTCCGTGAGCGGCTTGACGCCGCCGGTCCCTTCCCGGACCTCCAACGATCCCGCGTCGACCTCCACGGTCACCGAGGAGCCGGCCGGGTCGGCCGGGTCGATCGTGGCGTCGGCGCGCCAGCGGGTGACCGCGATGGTGAGATCATGCCCCGCCTTGGCGCCGAACCCGGCACGCGTCGTGCGGACCACGAGTCGGCCGGTCTCGGGACCCGACGTGTAGCCGCCTGCGGTGATGCTCACACTGCCAGGTTACGTCCCCCGGATGTCGGCCGGTTGAGCATGCCCAGAACGACCGGAAGGGCCCCTGACACCGCCAGGGGCCCTTCCGTCACGCGAAGGTCAGCGATGGCCGGACGACACCAGTTCCCGGTCCGCCTCCTCCTGGACGAGGTCGAGATCGTCCGCGATCTCGGCACCCGCCACGGCGTCCGGCAGGTCGTCCTCCATCCGCCGCAGCGGCCGGTACCAGAGCCCCAGCGCCCCCCACACCACGAGCAGCGCGCCGGTCACGGCCAGCAGCAGGCCCACGCCCCGCCCCGGGCCCACCCCGACGATGTCGCCGACCACGGTGCCGGCCAGCGCCCCACCGGGGTCGAGCAGCGGGCCGAACAGGCCGGACAGCGCCGGCGCGGACAGGAACGCCAGCGGGGTCATGGACACCGCCAGCATCTGGTTGGTGGCCAGCACCCGGCCCTGCAGCTCCAGACCCACCTTGAGCTGGATGAGCGACAGCCAGTGCGCGTTCAGGATGCTGAGGAACAGCCACGACAGCAGCCCGCCCACGGCCGCCAGGGCGACCGACGGGCGCAGCCCGATGAGCACGATGCCGAGGCCGAAACCGCTGACGAGGCCGACCATGCCGATGGCCCGCCGTTCCGTGCCGCCCCAGAACACCATGACCAGGGTCCCGAGCACCGCGCCGAGGCCCTGCGCCGCGGTCACCACGCCGACCCCCGCCACGTCGCCGAACGACTCCACGGTCGGCACGGTGATCGCCAGGGCGAGCATGCCCAGGTAGTTCTCCACCACGAAGAACCCGATCATGATCATGAGTGGGCGCCGCCGTACCAGGAACCGCCAGCCGCCCACGATCGCCTGCCGGAACGTCTCCTCCAGCCGGTGGAACATCCGGTCGGGGAAGCGCACCAGCAGCAACGTGACCAGTCCGGCGACGAAGGTGACGACGTCCACCGCCATCACCCCGGGCAACCCGACCAGGGAGATCAGCGCCGCCCCGGCGAGCGGTGCGACGAGCATGCCGAGCCCGGTGCCCACGTTGGCGACGGCGTTGGCCTGCATCAGGTACGGCTTGGGCACGAGCTGCGCCACGGCCGCCAGGTAGGCGGGCCGGTGGAAGGCCGTCACGAGCGACAGCACGCCCGAGACGATGCCGACCTGCCACACCTCCAGACGCCCCGCGGCGAGCAGGACCACCACCGCGAGCGTCGCCACGGCGGACACCGCGTCGCAGGCCAGCATGACCAGCCGCCGGTCCACCCGGTCGGCCACCGCCCCGCCGAGCGGCGAGGCCAGCAGCGACGGCAGCGTGGCCAGCATCGAGACCAGCGCGTAGTCCGACACCCGCCCGCTCTCCTGGTAGGCCCACACGCCCAGCGCGAACGCGGTGAGCGCACTGCCCAGCAGGGAGGCGGTCTGCCCGGCGGCGACGGTGTAGAAGCGGCGCAGGTCCCGGCGGGCGCGCTTGCCGACCACGTCGACCTCGCCGACCGGCTCCGGCAGCCGACCGGCCGCCCAGGCGCTCAGGTGCCCGTCGATGATCTCGGCCAGGCGTGCGGCCTGGTGCTTGATGAAGTAGTGGCCGGCCCGGGGGATCGTGGCCAGCTCCACGCGCTCGGCGAAGGCGCCCCACTCCCGGTGACGCTCCTGGTAGAGCTCGGTTGCCCGGTCGCGCTCGCCGATCACGCACAGCACCGGCGCGGCCAGCCGCCGGGCGTCGCCGCCCGCGGCGCCCTGCGCGTCCTTGTCGCGCCGGGTCAGCTCGCCGCTGAACCACGCCTGCGCCTCTTCCACGTCGTGCCGCAGGCCGCGCAGCATGATCGCGGTGTCGCCGGTGTCCTCGTCGAGGGCTCCGAGTGTACGCAGGAAGTCACGCTGCGACCGGTCGGAGGACCACCGGTTGGCCGGGAATCTCCGGTTCCACCAGGCGGAGATCCGGCCGGGGAGCCGGGCGTCGGGGAAACTGCCGCCGACGAACAGTCCGGCCACCGCGACGCCCGCCTCCTCCAGGCGCAGCGCCAGCTCGGTGGCCGCGGCGGACCCTACGCAGTGCCCGTAGAGGGCGACCGGCCCGGTGCTCAGCTCGGACAGCTCGGCCAGGATCCGCTCGACCAGCTCGGGGAGGGGCAGCAACGGCTCCTCGGGGCGGGCCGGGTCGTGCCCGGGCAGCTCGACGGCCAGCACCGCCGTGCCGGGATGCCGGGCCGCCAGCTCGGTGGCCAGCGGTCCGTACGCCGCGGCCGAGCCGCCGCCGTACGGCACGCACAGCACGGTACGGGCCGCCACGGCCGGACCGGCCAAACGGTGCAGCAGTCCGGGTTCCCCCGCGTCGCCGGAGTCGAGATGGGCGGCCAGCTCCCGCACGGTCGGCCGGGTGAACAGGTCGATGACGCGAAGCGCGGGGTCGATCTCCCTGACCGCGCGCACCGCCATGAACGAGTCGCCGCCGAGCGCGAAGAAGTCGTCGTCTATGCCGAAGTCGTCGATCCCGAAGTCGTCCCCGCCGAGCACCGACGCCCAGACCTCGGCGACGCGCCGCTCGGTCGGTGTGCCGGGCGAGACCCGTTCGGCCGCCGCGGTCACCTCCGGCATGGGCAGCGCCGCCCGGTTGACCTTGCCCAGGGGGGTGAGCGGCAGCGTGTCGAGGACCATGATCGCCGGCGGCACCATGTACTCGGGCAGCCGTTCCCGCAGGCCCGCCCGGACCGTCGCGAGGTCCACGTCGCCGGGCGCGATCCAGGCCACCAGCCGGCGGTTGTGCGCCTCGCCGACCGGCAGCACCGCGGCCTCCAGCACGCCCGGCTGGTCCTGCAGTGCCGCCTTGACCTCACCCAGCTCCACCCGGAAGCCGCGGATCTTCACCTGGTCGTCGACCCGGCCGAGGAACTCGACCATGCCGTCGCGGTTGAGCCGCACCCGGTCGCCGGTGCGGTAGCAGCGGGTGGTCCCGGTGACCGGGTCGGGCACGAAGCGCTCCGCGGTCAGGTCGGGGCGGCCCAGGTACCCGCGGGCCAGGCTCGGGCCGCCGATCCACAGGTCGCCGGGGACCCCGGCGGGCAGCGGCCGGCCGGCCGGGTCGACCACGTAGCAGTCGACGTTCGGCAGCGGCCTGCCCAGCGGCACGGCGGCCGAACCGGTCGGCTCCGGCGGTGCGACGCAGCTCAGCACCGACACCGTCGTCTCCGTCGGTCCGCAGTGGATCTGGAGCTCCAGCCCGGGCCGGGCGGCGCGGATGCGTTCGGCCAGCTCCCACGAGGTGGCCTCGCCCGCCAGGATCAGCAGCCGGGTCGGCAGCATCGCGGCCAGGTCGCCGTGCGCCGCCAGCAGCTCCAGGTGGCTCGGCACCATCTTGATCAGCTCGACCGGGTGGGCGGCGAGGTGGCGGGCGAAGGCGTCGGGGTCGGTGGCGGTGTCCTGGTCGAGCAGGTGCACGGTCGTGCCGCTGAGCAGCGCCCCGAACAGGCAGGTCATCACGAGGTCGGAGGCCATCGTGGAGACCACCCCCCACGAGCCGTACTCGCCGTCGAGCCGTTCGGCCACCGCCCGCAGGTACTGCAGGACGGCGCGGTGCTCCACTGCCGCGCCCTTCGGCCGGCCGGTCGAGCCGGAGGTGAACAGCACGTGCGCCAGGTGCTCCGGCGACACGGCCACACCGGGCGGCGTCTCGGGCAGGTCCTCGGCCAGCACGTCCTCCAGTACGAGCGCGCCGGGCAGCCGCCCGGCCAGCGCCCGCTCGGCCAGCACCAGCCGCGCCCCGCACGAGACCATGTACGCCAGGCGGTCGTCCGGGTAGGCCGGTTCGAGCGGCATGTACGCCGCCCCGGCCTTGAGCACGCCCAGGATGGCCGGGACGAGCGGCCGGTGGCGCTCGGTGAGGATGCCTACGACGGCGTCGGTGCCGACGCCCGCGGCGCGCAGCCGGTGCGCGATCCGGTTGGCTTGCCGCTCGACCTCGGCGTAGGTCAGGGTGCCCGCCGGGTCGGCGACTGCGACGGCCTCGGGGGTGCGGGCCGCCCAGTCCTCGAACCAGGCGTGCAGCGGCCGGGACAGGTCGTAGTCGCGGCGCGGGCCGGCGACCAGCGGCCCGGTGACCGGCTCCAGCGGCACCGCCGCCGCCGGCGCGTCCAGGTCGGCGAGCATGCCCTCCAGCAGGGTCACGTACCAGCCGGCCATGCGCCGCGCCGTGTCCTCGTCGAACAGGTCCCGGCGGTAGGCCAGCGTGCCCTCGTAGTGGTCGCCCGCGTTGGCCAGCGCCAGGTTGAGGTCGTACTTGGCGGTGCGCAGGGGCGGCTCGAAGACCTCCACCTCCAGCCCCGGGAGGCGGGGCGGCTCCGGTCGGGTGTCCACGACGTTGAGGACCGCCTGGAAGACCGGGGTGGTGGCCAGGTTGCGGTCCGGGTGCAGCCGCTCGACCACCCGCTCGAACTGGATCTCCCGGTGCGCGAACGCGTCGAGGGCCAGGTCGCGGGTGCGGGCCAGCAACTCGCGGCCCGTCGGCTCGCCTGACCGGTCGCCCCGCATGACCAGCGTGTTGACGAAGCAGCCCAGCATCCGTTCGGTGTCGGGGTGCAGCCGCCCGGCCTCCAGGACGCCGACCGGGACGTCGTCGGTCGCCGACACGCGGCCGAGCAGTTCCTGCCAGACGGCCAGCAGCACCATGAACGGCGTGCCGCCGGCGCCCGCGGCGGCCGAGCGCACCTTCGCCGTCAGCTCGGTGCCGAGCGTGAGGGGGACCTCGCCGCCCGACCAGTCGGCCACGGACGGCCGGGGCCGGTCCGTCGGCAGGTCGAGCACCGGTTCGAGCCCGGCGAGCCGGTCGAGCCACCAGCCCACGTCGCCTTCCGGCTGGTCGGTGAGCCAGCGGGCGTAGTCACCGTACTGAACGCGCGGCCGTGCCGGCCGCTCGCCGACGCCCAGCTCGGCGGCGTAGAGCGCGGCCAGCTCGGCCAGCGCCACGTCCCGCGACCAGGCGTCGAAGGCGATGTGGTGGACGGTCAGCAGCAGCACGTGCTCGTCGTCGCCCAGCCGGAAGAGCGTCGCCCTCGTCGGCGGCTCGGCGCCCAGCTCGAACGGCCGGTACGCCTCCCGCTCCAGGGCGGCCCCGAGCAGGTCAGGCCCGGCCACGTCCTCGACCGTGATCGGCACCCGGTCCGCGCTGACCACCACCGTGTGGTCCTGATCGACCAGTGTGCGCAGCACCTCGTGCCGCTCGGTCAGCTCGCGCACGGCGTTCAGCAGCGCGGCGGTGTCGAGCGCGCCGCGCATGCGCACGGCCGTCGGGACGTTGTAGGCGCCCCGCTCGCCGGGATCGGCGAGCTGCGCCAGGAACCACAGCCGCGCCTGCGCCGGCGAGAGCGGCGCGGGCTCGTCTCCGCTCGCGGCGGGGATGCCCGGCAAGGCGCGGGCCGCGGTACGGCGGGCGGCCGCCAGCCGCTCCGCCAGCCGGTCCTGCAACTGGGTCACGGCCCTACCTCCGTCCCGGACAGGCCCGCGTCTGTCTTCAGCTCGGCCAGCAGCAGTTTCTCGACGGCGGCGGCGAAGGCGCCCAGCACCGGCCGCTCGAACAGCAGCCGCACCGGCACCTCCATGGCCAGAGCCTCCCTGAGCCGCCCGGCGACGAGCATGGCCGCCAGCGAGTGGCCGCCGACCGCGAAGAAGTCGTCGTCCACGCCGACGCTCTCCAGCCCCAGCACCGCCTGCCACACCTCGGCCACAAGCAGCTCGGCGTCGCTGCTCGGCGGCACCTGCGCCCGGGCGGCGCGGTCCGGCCTGGGCAGGGCGGCCCGGTCGGTCTTGCCCGAGGAGGTGGTGGGCAGCGCGTCGAGCGTCACCCACTGGCGCGGCACCATGTACTCGGGCAGCCGCTCGCGCAGCCCCGCCTCCAGAGCGGCGGTGTCGGCCGCGCCCACCACGTAGCCCACGAGGTGGTCCTCGTGCACGACGACGACCGCGTCCGGCACGCTCTCGCGCAGCGCGGCCTCGATCTCGCCCAGCTCGATCCGGTGCCCGCGCACCTTGACCTGCTGGTCGCGGCGGCCGAGGAAGTCGAGGGTGCCGTCGGGGCGCCAGCGCGCCAGGTCGCCCGTACGGTAGCGCCGCTCCCCGGGGGCGAGCGGATCGTCGGCGAACGCGGTGCTCGGCACGCCCCGGTAGCCCCTGGCCACGCCCGCGCCGCCGATCCACAGCTCGCCCGGCACGCCGGGCGGCAGGAGGCGTCCCGCCTGGTCCAGCACGTAGGCGTGCTCGCCGGGCAGCGGCCCGCCGATGGACACCGTCTCCCCGGCCGGGACGGTGACGCGGGTCATGGTGGAGTAGACGGTGGTCTCGGTCGGGCCGTAGGAGTTCCACAGCTCGCCGACCCGGGCCGCGACCTGGTCGGCCAGCGCCGGGTCCAGTACCTCGCCGATGCTCACCACCCGTACGCGCCGCCCGCCCGTCCAGCCCGCGGCCACGAGCATGCGCAGCGTGGTCGGGGTGGCCGTGAGCAGCGTGACGCCGCTGTCGTCGACGCGCCGGGCGACGGCGTGGCCGTCCACGGCGACCTCGCGGCCCAGCAGCTCCAGCCGGAGCCCGTTGCACAGGCTCACCCACAGGTCGAAGCCGAAGACGTCGAAGGAGAACGGGGTGAGGCCGAGCATGACGTCGTCGTCCCGTACGCCCGGCGTGACGCGCATGGCCGCCACGAACGCCGCCAGGTTGGCGTGCGTGACCTCCACGCCCTTGGGCCGTCCGGTCGAGCCGGAGGTGTAGAGCACGTAGGCCAGGTCGCCGGGCGCCGGCTCGTGCGGGATCGGGCCGCCGTCCGGCAGCGCGGAGACGTCCAGGACGGTCGCGCCCGTCGGCTCGGACAGCAGGCGCGCGGTCTCGGTGGTCTCGCCGGCCGCGAGCACGACCCGGGCCCCCGAGTCGGCGAGCTGGTGCCGGAGCCGCTCGGCCGGATGGTCCGGTTCGAGCGGCACGTACGCCGCGCCTGCCCGCGCCACGCCGAGCAGGGCCGCGGGCAGGAAGCGGTTGCGCGGCAGGCACACGCCGACGACCCGGTCCCCGGCTGGTGCGGAGCCGTACGCCTCGGTGACGGCGGCGGCCACGCGGGCCGAGAACGCGGCGAGTTCGCCGTAGGTCAGTTCACCGGTCCCGTCGGCCACCGCCACCCGGTCCGGATGGCGCGCGGCCCGCGCCAGCACCTCGTGCGCGACCGTGGCCGTCCCCAGCGGGGGCAGCGGAGCGCCGGTGCCCCAGGCGAGCAGCGTGGCCCGCTCCTCGGCCGTGACCAGCCGGAGCTCCGACAGGGGCAGGTCCGGGCCGGTCACCGCTGCCTCCAGCAGCCGCATGAGCCGGTCGGCGAAGGCGTCGGCCTCCTCCCGGGTGAACAGGTCCACGTCGTACTCGAACTGGACCTCCACCCCCTCCGCCGTGGTGTTCACGAACAACGTGTACGGGGCCTGCGCTCCGCCGCCGCTCAGCTCGCCGAGCAGTTCCACGGTCAGCCCGTCGCGCTCCAGCCGTACCGGCACGGACGGCGGCTGGTAGGACAGCACGACAGGGGTGAGCATGGTGCCGCGCGGGCGTTCGATGCCGGAGACGGCCAGCCGCTCCTCGGGGGCCAGGCCGACGTGGTCGAGGGAACGGGCCGTGGCGCTCGCCGTACGGATGACGGCTTGCCGTACCGACAGGTCGCCGTTCAGGCGCAGCCGTACGGGCAGCACGTCGACCAGCGGGCCGACGAGGCCCTCCAGCTCGGGGTGGGCGCGGTCGGCGACGGCGGCGCCGAGCAGCACGTCGGACCGGTCGGTCTGCGCCGCCACCAGCAGCCCCAGGACGGCGAAGTACACCGCGAACGGCGTCGTGCCGGTCGCCGCCGCCAGCGTGGCCACCTCGGCCGCCGTCTCGGTCCGCACCTCGCGGACCAGGCGGGTGCCGCGGAAGCGGCTGGGGCCGCCCTCCGCACGGGCCGACAGGTCGTACGGCGGCACCGCCCCGGCCAGCTCCTCGGCCCAGAACGCGCGCAGCCGCTCGGTCCGCGCGGGGTCGGCGGCCAGCTCCTGCTCCAGCAGGGCCACGTCGCCGACCTGGACGGCCGGCGGGGTGACGGTGCCGGCCAGGGCCTCCATCAGCGCGGCGTTGGACCAGCCGTCGTAGGCGGTGTGGTCGGTGACGACGATCAGCTCGGCCGTCCGCTCGCCCCGCCAGAGCAGCGCCGCGCGCAGCAGCGGCACGTCGGCGGAGAGGTCGAAGCCGTGGCCCGCGAGCCGTTCGGCCAGCCCGGGGGAGTAGGGGTGCTCCTCCAGCGGGACCGGCGCGGGCGGCCGCACCTCGGCGGCCGGCTCGCCGTCCGCGCCGACGACGGTGACCGTGCGCAGCACCTCGTGCTCGCGGACGAGGGCGTCCAGCGCGGCCCTGACCGGCTCGGCGGAGTCCAGCCCGGTCAGGAGCAGGCGGAAGGCGAGCGTCGTGGCGTTACGGGTGTGGCTGACCTCGCGCAGCAGCCACATGCCGTACTGCGCGGCGGTGAGAGGGTAGCGGGTCATGCCGTGGTGCCGGACCGGCCGGGGCGCGCCGGAGCCGGTCGCGGTCTCCTCGACGAGCGGGGCCAGCTCGGCGATCGTGGGCCGGCCGAGGAACGTGGTGAGCGCCACCCGTGCGCCCAGCTCGCGCTCGATGACCGCGCAGATCCGGGCGGCGGCCAGCGAGTGGCCGCCCAGGTCGATGAAGTGGTGGTGGATGCCGACCTGCTCGACGCCGAGCACCTCGCCGACGATCTCGGTGAGCCGCCGCTCGGTGTCGGTGCGCGGCGCCACGTACGGGCCCAATTCGGGGGCGAACTCCATCGGCGGGAGGGCGGACCGGTCGATCTTCCCGGTGGGGCCGAGCGGGATGCGATCCATGACCGCGATCCGCGAGGGCACCATGTAGTCGGGCAGGTGCCTGCGCATCCACTCGCGCAGCGCGTCCTCGCGCAGGTCGTCGTGCCCGGCGGCCGGCTCGACGTAGGCGACCAGGCGGCGCACCTCGCGCGCGTCGTCCTGGGTCAGCACCGCCGCGTGGTTCACGCCGGGATACCGGGTCAGTGTGCCCTGGACCTCGCCCAGCTCGACGCGGAACCCGGCCACCTTGACCTGGTCGTCGTTGCGTCCCGCGTAGTGGTAGACGTCGTTCTCGCGGCGGACGAGGTCACCGGTGCGGTAGTGGCGCACCCCGTCCTCGTCGGTCACGAAGCGCTCGGCGGTCAGCTCGGGCCGGTTCAGGTAGCCCCGGCCGACCAGCGGCCCGGCCACCCACAGCTCGCCGATCTCGCCCTCTCCCAGGGGCCGTCCCTCGGCGTCGCGCACGCTGAGCAGCGAACCCGCGTAGGCCGACCCGATCGGCGGCTCGCCCTTGTCGTCGCGGGTCACCTCGAACGAGGTGCAGGTGACCGTGCACTCGGTGGGCCCGTAGACGTTGACGACCCGCTGGACGCCGGGGTTGGCGTAGATGCGGTCGACCAGCGCCCTGGTCAGCGGCTCGCCACCGGCCATCACCATCCGCGTCCGGGCGGGCAGCGGCTCGCTCAGCAGGGCGACCAGCGCGGACGGCGCGCCATACACGGCCGTCACCTCGTCGCGGGCCGGGAGCGTGGGAAGGGCCAGCAGGTTGTCGGCGACGATCACGGTCCCGCCGGTGATCAGCGGCAGGAACATCTGCGTAACGGACGGGTCGAAGCACACGGAGGTGGCGAACAGCATGCCGTCCAGCTCGCCGGCGTAGCGCTCGGCCTCGTGGCGCAGCAGCGCCATGACGTTGTGGTGCTCGATGACCACGCCCTTGGGGCGGCCGGTCGAGCCGGAGGTGTAGATCACGTACGCGGCGTCGGTGGGGCCGCCCCGCTCGGGTGCGTCGTCCTGGGGGTGCTCGCCCAGGGACTCGACCAGCAGCGCCTCCGCGCCGGAGGCCGCCAGCACCGCTTCCTGCCACCTGGCCACGGGGCCCGATGTGATGAGCTGCGCCATGCCCGCGTCGGCGGCGATGAACTCCAACCGGTCGGCGGGGTAAGCGGGGTCCAGCGGCACGTACGCCGCGCCCGTCTTCAGGACGCCGAGCAGCGCGGCGATGAGCGTGTGGTCGCGGTCCAGGCACACCCCCACGGAGTCGCCCGGGCCCGTGCCCCTCGCCCGCAGCGCCCGGGCGATCCGCTCCGCGTGCGCGTCGAGTTCGGCGTATGTCACACGGGTCGTGCCTGCCACGACGGCGACGCGTTCGGGTGCGCGTCGCGCCTGGTCAGCGAAGGCCTCATGCACACGGTCGGTGTCGAGGTTGTTACCCACCAAAGATCTCCCGCGTCAGGGTGGATTGATCGCGGCAAGGCTCGCATGTTCAGCGGCATGGCGTTGTTTAGGTAGGTTCCATTACCATAACAATGATCATTGCGATGAGTAACGGGAAATGTCGGTCCGTGGTCGCCGCTGGCGGAGTACAAGGGCGGCGTGTCGCCCGGTGAGTAAGGTTCCGGTTGACAGGAAGTTTGTATTCCGGTCAGCGAGAAGTGGGGGGCATCCTGCGGACGCTCAGACCGGCGACGGGACGTCGGCGATCCCGACGGAGAAGACGACCCGCTCCTCCTCGCCCTCGGTCAGCCCCCACAGCTCGCCGGTGCCGTACCAGAGGGACAGGTCCTCCGGCCGGTACGCCCAGCGGGTGTGGGCGTTGATCGTCCAGGTGGAGGCGGCGCCGCTGACGTTCACGGTGGCGAAACGCCTGCCGGGGCTGGGACCGGGGTGGGAGCCGGCCGACATGTTCAGGTAGAGGCGGTCGCCGTCGGCCTGGACACCCTGCACGTCGCTGATGGCGTCGGCCGGGTCGGCGGGAACGGTGGACACCCACGCCTGGACGGGGGAGGTGACCAGCCGGTAGTCCCCGTCGGGGGCCGGCTGGAAGCGGTAGCGGACCAGCTTGGTGCCGGCCAGGGAGGCGGAGGTGCCGCTGGAGCGTTTGTACGTGCCCGCGATCAGGGTCGCGCCGCCGGAGCTGCGGCGGTCCAGGGAGATGTAGTCGAGGAGGATCGGGGTGATGTAGTGGCGTACCTCCGGAATGACGTACTTGTAGTCACCGCCGCTTCCGTCCCTCTTGCGGTAGATCTTGCGGGTGTCGAACACGCGGATGGTGTGCTTCGTGGAGTCGGGGCCCGGGTATCCGTTCCAGTTGGAGCTGGAGGTCATGAACAGGTAGGGGCCGTACCACGCCAGACCGCCGCCGTGTCCGTAGACGCGCCTCAGCTTTCCCTGCCCGTCCACCCACACCGGCAGGACGTTGCGGTAGCGGCGATCGTCCAGGTCGACGACCGACAGGATGACGGAGTTGGTGCGGTAGTCGGGCGCGGCGGGGTCGGGCGAGTTCAGCCACACCCAGCTGCTGATGAGCGCCCTGTGGTCGCCGCCGATCGGGATGCCGCCGAGCTGGGCCTCGCCGGAGGTGGCCAGCCCCTGCGGCACCCAGGGGGAGTGGGGGAGGTCCTGTTTGTCGCCCTGGGCGCCGGGGTTCCAGCAGAACCACGTACGGACCTGCAGCAGCGGCAGATAGGACGCCCGGGCCGCGCAGCCGGCGTCCTCGTTCCCCGGCAAGGCGGTACGGTCCGTTCCGGTGAGCGCCCCGGCGATCCCCACCTGCTCGTACTCGGCTGAAGACGGCACCGTGTAGGGGTCGGAACCGGCGGTCAGGTTGAGACCCGTCAGGCTCAACGCCTTGAGCGGCGCCGGATCGGCTCTCTGAGCCACCTGAGCCGCCGCGCCGGTGGGTGACATCACGGGGGAGACCAGGGCCGCCACGGCCGCCGTTCTCACGAACCAGGTCAGAGCGGTCGCCGTCCAGTGCTTGGCCACGCAGGTCCCCTCTGTGGAGAAAACGCCCGGGCAACGCCCATCACTTACGTGGATCTTGACCCAGGGCCCGCCCCACCGCAAGCCTCACTTCCGCCCTCCGCCTGGGACGCAGGTCGACCGGGCCGGCAGCCGTCGCGACCTGCCGCTGCCTGATCGCCGACTCCGACTCTCCGCCTGATACGTGACATCCTGGACAACGGCCCCGATCGGCGCCGCAACCCCTGGGAGTCGTCGCGTGACCCGACCCGGCAAGGTCCTCTACGTCATCGTCTGCGCCGCCGGGCCCGCCCCCGGCGTCGGCGTCCTGGTCTCCCTCGCCCAGGGCGCCGGCTGGACAGTCCAGGTCGTCGCCACCCCGGCCGCGCTCGACTTCATCGACGTCGCCGACCTGGAGAAGCTGACCGGCCGCCCCGTCCGCAGCCGCTACCGCAAGCCGCACGAACCCAAGCCGCCCCGCCCGGACGCCGTCGTCGTCGCTCCGGCCACGTACAACACGATCAACAAGTTCGCCCGCGGCATCGCCGACACCTACGCCCTCGGGCTGCTGGCCGAAGCCCCGGGACTGGGCATCCCCGTCGTCGTCCTGCCGTACGTCAACAGCGCCCTGGCAGCGCGCGTCCCGTTCCGGCGCAGCGTCGAGCAGCTCCGGGCAGAGGGCGTGTGCGTCCTGCTCGGCCCCGGCCGGTTCGAGCCGCCCCAGCCGGACGCCGCGGCGGACGCTCTCGACGACTACCCCTGGGCCATGGCGCTGGACGCACTCACGCGGACCGGCGCCTGACCGTCAACGGCCCGCCCGCTGCATGCCGCGATCCTGAAGTCACGACATTTCGGTCAGCGGCGAAGGATTGTGCCCCTAGCGTGGAGCCATGCTGTTCCGGAAGAGCGAGTGGGCCGCCGTCGCCGCGGCCGCCGTCACCGTCGTGTCGTGGGCCTCGGCCTTCGTGTCCATCCGCAGCGCCGGCGCGGCCTACTCCCCGGGCGCGCTGGCGCTCGGGCGGCTGCTCGCCGGAACGCTCGTGCTGGGCGTCTTCGCCCTGGTCCGGCGGGTGGGATGGCCGCCGCGGGCCGCCTGGCCGGGGATCGCCTGCTCGGGCTTGCTGTGGTTCGGCGCGTACATGGTGGTCCTGAACTGGGGCGAGCGCGAGGTGGACGCCGGGACGGCGGCCATGGTCGTCAACATCGGGCCGATCCTCATCGCGCTGCTGAGCGCGTGGCTGCTGGGCGAAGGGCTGCCCCGGCCGCTGCTGGCGGGGATGGGCGTGTCGTTCGCGGGCGCCGTGGTCGTGGGGGCCTCGGTGTCCGGCGGCGGGCACGCCTCCGTGCTCGGCGTGCTGCTGTGCCTGCTGGCCGCCATCTCGTACGCCGGGGGTGTCGTGGCGCAGAAGCCCGCGTTGAAGCACGCCGGCGCGTTGCAGGTCACCTTCTACGGGTGCCTGGTGGGAACGGTCGCCTGCCTGCCCTTCGCCGGCGTGCTCGTGAGCGAGGCGGCCCGCGCCCCGCTGTCCGCGACGCTCAACATGGTGTACCTGGGCGTGTTCCCGACCGCGCTGGCGTTCACCACCTGGGCGTTCGCCCTGGCGCGGACGACGGCCGGCAAGATGGGCGCCACCACGTACGCGGTGCCGGTGCTGGTGGTGGCCATGTCGTGGGCGCTGCTGGGGGAGGTGCCCGGGCTGGTCACCCTGCTGGGCGGGGCGCTCTGCCTGGCCGGGGTCGCCGTGTCCCGCCGCTCGGCGGCCCGCAGGGAGCCCGTCGCCTCGCCGGTCACGAGCCGGTGAGGTCGCGTTCCAGGGTGCGGGCGTACGACTCGACGGCGGCGACGATGTCCACCGCCTCCGGGTCCAGCAGCCACTGCGTCTGCAGCCCGTCGAGGGTGGCGATGATCTCGGCCGCCTTGGCCTCCGGGTCCAGCCCGTCCCTCGTGAGCCCCGCCTCCTGGGCCGAGCGGATGATGTCGGCGACGATGGCGCGCAACGCCCGGTAGCGGGCGACGAAGTGGTCGTGCCCCGGCGCGTCCGGCTCCAGGCTCTCGGCCACCAGCACCGTGAACAGCTTGGCCAGCCCCGCCCGGTGCTTGTTGCGCCGGGCGAACTCGGGCAGCGCCCGCAGCCGGTCGGCCGGCTCCATGCCGAACAGCTCCATGGCGAACGCCTCGCTGTCGAGGTCGCGCCGCTCGATCACCGCCAGCAGGAGCCCCGCCTTGTTGCCGAAGTGGTGCAGGAGGCCGGGCTCGGTGATCCCGGCCCGGGCGGCCACGTCGGCCAGCGACGTGCCCCGGTAGCCGCGCTCGGCGAACAGTTCGGCGGCGATCAGGATGATCTCCTCGCGCCGCAGGCGGGCCCGTTCGCGGCGGCTCATCACGGGTCGGTCCCCGCGGAGGGGTTGATCAGCGCCACTCATGGTGTTAAACCTAGCGCAACTCACTTACCGAGCACTAAGTAAGTTAAGGGGCGACCATGGGGCGTCTGCTGGCAGGAGCGGGGGTCGTCGTCTTAGCGGCGGCCCTGAGCACGAGTTCGGGAGCGGCCTGGGCGCGGCAGTCCCAGGCCGCCGAGCCGGTCATCCTCGTCCACGGCTGGAACGGCACGCCCGATCCCTTCGCCCCCATGAAGGCGGCCCTGGCGCAGGCCGGGCATCCGACGTACGCGATCGACCTGCCCGGCGAGGAGAACGTCGCCAACGCGAACGCCATCGCCGCCCTGGTGGAGCAGGTACGCCAGACGCACGCCGCCGACAAGGTGAGCCTGGTCGGCCACAGCATGGGCGGCCTGTCGGCCCGGTACTACCTGAAGTCCCTCGGCGGCGCGACCAAGACCCTGAGCTACGTCTCCATGGGCACCGGCCAGCGCGGCTACTGGCCCGCCTGCCTGCTCCCGGCCGCGCAGGGCGGCCAGATGTGCCCCTCGGGCACCTTCATGCAGCAGCTCAACAGCGGCGACCCGACGCCCGGCGCGGTCCGCTACACCGTGCTGGCCAGCTCGCTCGACGAGACCCGCAACGACACCATCGACGGTGTGGCGTGCCGGGCCGAGATACCGGGTGTGCCCCACGCGGAGGAGCCGGGGAACCAGGCGTTCATCGCCGCGGTCCTGACCGCGCTCGGGGGCGGCTGCCCGGCGGCCTGAACGGGCCCGGCCCGGTGGAGGCGGGGGCCCCTGGCCGGCCACGGCTGGATGGCCGGGGCCGGGCAACGCCCCCAACTCCAGCTCCCCGGGTGCGGCCGGGGAGCTGGAGCCCGTTCAATCGGCGGCCGTCCGCTCCGCCTCGTCGCGGAGGGCGGTCAGCCGCTCTGCCTCGTGGTGCAGCGCCGCGGTCAGGAGCAGCTCCAGGCGGAGCTCCTCGAGGTCCGGCGCCGCGAGGCCGTCGAGGACGCTCATGGTGGGCCTCCCTTGCAGGAGGGACGCCCCACCGGTCACATCGGTTTACCGCTTCCGGGATATCGGTCCCGGTGAAACCGGGAAGGCGTCACTCCCGGAACCTCTCCCACGCGGACTGTCGGGTCATGCCCAGCGCGGCCCCGATGCGCTCCCAGCTCACGTCGCGGGTGCGCAGGTGGCGCACCCAGTCGTGCAGGTTGTCGTCGACCTGGACCTGGACGGCGACGATCTTGGGCAGGTGGTCGAGGATCTGCTCCTCGGTCATGGTCTCCCACGCGGGCAGGCGCGGTTCGGTGGAGACGGCGAGCCGCTCCTGCTCCAGGATGTCGGCGCAGAGGGCGACGCACTCGTCGCAGATGTGGACGCCGGGGCCCGCGATGAGCTTGCCGACGTCCGCGCTCTTCTTGTGGCAGAACGCGCAGCGAAGGCTCTCTTTCCAGTCAGGCATGGCCTGACGCTAGCTCGTCAGGCCGCGCCTGACAAGGGCCAGGTGGGCGCTGTCGATCTCCTGACGCTCCTCGTTGATCCTGCGGCAGATCGTCACGTACGCGTTGACCACCTTGAAGTAGGCCTGACGCGCCTGGTCGAGCTGGCCGCTGAGCGCGAGGATCCGGTCGGGGTCACCCTGCCCCTCGGCCTCCGCGAGCAGCGCCCGCGCCTCCTCCACGATCTCCTCGGCCCTCAGCCGCGTACGGCGCAGCAGCGCCGAGCACTCGGAGAGCTCCCGCAGGCGTGCCGAGGAGACGATGAGCTCGGCGGTGCGTACGGCCGAGCCGGTTTCCCCGTGTCTGCGGAGATCAGATGCCATTCCCGCCACCTCCCCGGTCGAGATTGCCTAAGCGTAGACGCGTGACGCGGGCCGGCGGATCACCGCGGGAGGCGCCGGGGTACGGCACTCCTACCAGTGGGAAAGTTCTCTACCCCGCGGTGGAGAAACGCCTTCCTGAAAGTAATTCGGTGCTGACGAGTAGTGACCGGTTGGCGCTATTAACTGGGCTTTTCCGATATACGCGAAGAATCGTGGGGGTCATGAAGGGACGAGAAAAAAGCCGGTGGTGAACTCGGCCGATCGCCCCACGCGGCCACCGCGCTTCGTCACATACTGAAACCAGGCGGAGGCGGACTGTAGCGGCGAGGGGCGCGGCTGTGGCTATCACGACATCGGCGAAGGACGGCGAGACGGTCGACGTCAGCGTCGTCATCCCGGCCCGCGACTGCCGGCCGTACCTCGACCGCTGCCTGACCTCGGTGCTCGTCCAGCGGGTGCGCAAGGAGATCGTGGTCGTCGACGACGGCTCGACCGACGGCAGCGCCGAGCTGCTCGACCTCTACGCCGCCTACCACAAGGCCAGCGTCAAGGTCGTGCGCCTGCACGGCGCGGGCGGCGGGGCGGGGCGCCCGCGCAACGTCGGCCTCGACCACGCCACCGGGCGCTACGTCTTCTTCTGCGACGCCGACGACTATCTCGGGCCCGAGGCGCTGGAGCGCATGGTCGCCATGGCCGACCGCAACGGCTCCGACATCGTGCTCGGCAAGATGGTCGGCCACGGCCGCCGCGCACCGGCCTCGATGTTCGCCCGCGACGCCGAGCGGGCCGAGCTGGGCGCCAGCGCGGTCTACAACAGCCTGTCGTGCTTCAAGCTCTTCCGCCGCGAGATGCTCGAACGCCACCGCATCCGCTTCGCCGAGAGCCGGCTCGTGGGCGAGGACATCTACTTCACCGTCCACGCCTACTGCCATGCCGGCGTGATCTCCGTGGTCGCCGAGCACGACTGCTACCACCTGGTGGCCCGGCCCGACGGCAGCAGCATCATGCAGCAGTCCGGCAGCCGCGACCCGCTGGCCTGGCTGGCCATGATCCGCGGGCCGGTCCAGCTCATGCTGGAGCACGTCCCGCCGGGCCCGCTGCGCGACCACCTGCTGCTGCGGCACTTCCGGCTGGACGTGCTGGCCCAGCTCGGCGTGCCGTTCCTGGAGGCCGGCCAGGTGCGGCGCAAGGGCATCGCGCAGGAGGTGGCGGCGCTGTGCGACGAGTGGCTGACGCCGGGGGTCCACGCGCGGCTCGGCCGCATGGGCCGGCAGCGGATCGCCTCGCTCGACGACGTCGACCGGCTGGGCCGGCTGGCCGACATCGAGGCCGCCGCCGTCCGCCGCCGCCTGACGGCGCTGCGCTGGGAGGACGGCGTGCTCGTGGTCGCGGGCACGGCCGGGCTCGACGGCGTCCACCTGCCGTACGCGATGTCGCTGGTGCTGCGCGACCGGCACGACGCGGGGCGCGAGGTGGTCGTGCCCGCCGCGTGCGAGGGCGAGCGCTTCACCGCCCGCCTGGACGTCTCGGAGCTCGGCTCCGGGATCTGGGACGCGCGGATCGCGATCGAGCTGGAGGGCGTGATGCGGACGGGCCGGCTGGGGGCCGACCGCGACGAGGACGTCACCCGGCCCGCCGCCCGCCTGGTCGGCGAGGCGGTCGTCATCCCGTACTTCACCAAGGACAACGGCAATCTCAGCGTCGACGTCGGCGGGCACCTGGCGGCGGTGCCGGGCAGCGTGCGCGTCACCCGCACCCGGTGGGCGCTGGGCAACCGGCTGGCCATGGACGGCGAGGTCACGGTCGGCGGGTCGGCGCCCGGGGCGTCGGCGCTGCGCCGGCTGATCTGGCGTGAGCGGCGCACCGGTGACGAGCGGGCCGAGCGGGTGGTGCCGCTGCCGGGCGGCGGCTTCGCGGCCCGGCCGGCGATCGGTCGTCTGTCGCCCGGCACCTGGGACGCCTACCTGGAGGTGGTGGTGGGCGGGCCGCCCGCGCGCTTCCGGGTCGAGGCCGACGCCGAGACGGTGGCCGCGCCGCGCCGCCTGTGGGGAGGGGCGGTGTTCCGCAGCGTCCGTCCGTACGCGACCCCGGGGAAGGGGCGGTTGAGCGCGGTCGTCCGGAAGCTCACCGCTCGTACCGTGTTACGGAGGATCTTGCCCTAATTGCCACCTATGTGCAGGTGCAAGACAATGTCCTAAAGTAGGGCTGTTGTGCTGCCCTACGTGAAGGATGTGCCATGCACGTACCCGATGGCTTCTTCAACGCGGCCGTGTCCGTTTCCGCCGGCGCGGTGGCCGCGGCCGGAGTCGCGGTGTGCCTGCGCGGCGCCCGGCGTGAGCTCGACGACCGCACCGCGCCGATGGCGGGCCTCGTCGCGGCGTTCATCTTCGCCGTGCAGATGCTGAACTTCCCGGTCGCCGCCGGCACCAGCGGGCACCTGCTCGGAGGTGCGCTGGCGGCGATACTGGTCGGCCCCTACACAGGGGTCCTGTGCATGGCCGTGGTGCTGCTCGTCCAGGGCGTGTTCTTCGCCGACGGGGGGCTCACGGCGCTGGGCATCAACATCACGATCATGGGCATCGTCACCGTGCTCGTCGGCTGGGGCGTCTTCCGGCTGGTCACCCAGCTCGTGCGGGGCAAGGGCGGGGTGACGGCCGCGGCGTTCCTCGCCTCGCTGGTCTCGGTGCCCGCCGCGGCGCTGGTGTTCACGCTGCTGTTCTGGATCGGCGGCACCGCGCCGATCGAGGTGTCGGCGGTCGCCGCCGCGATGGGCGGTGTCCACGTGCTCATCGGCATCGGCGAGGGCCTGATCACCGCGTTCACCGTCGGCGCGGTCCTCGCCGTCCGGCCGGACCTCGTCCACGGGGCGCGCGGGCTCGCCTCGCCGCTGGTGCTGCGCGGTCCGGACGGCGTCACGACGGTGGAGCCGGAGGCCCGGCCGGCGGCGGCCGGCAAGGCGCTGCGGCGGTTTCTGCTCGGCGGCGTCGGCCTGACGCTGCTGCTGGCGGGCGTCGTGTCGTTCTTCGCCTCCTCCAGCCCCGACGGCCTGGAGGCGGTGGCCGAGAACAAGGGCTTCATCGACCAGGCCAAGGAGCACCTGATGAGCTGGTCGCCGCTCGGCGACTACGGTGAGGTGGGCGGTATCCCCGTGGGCGTCGCCGGGGTCATCGGCGTGGGCATCGTGCTGCTCGTCACGGGCGCGGTCGCCTACGCGGCGCGCACCCGCGGGCCGGCCCACGCCGCCGGGGACGACAAGGTCAAGGTCTAGGTTCAAAGGGCACATCATGGGCGCGGGGCACCACCACCAGCTCTACCTGCCGGGCGGCTCGGTGGTCCACCGGCTGCCGCCGCAGTGCAAGCTGCTCGCCGTCTTCGCCTTCGCCGTGGTCGTGGTGGCCACGCCGCGCGAGCGGTTCTGGGCGTTCGGCCTGTACGCGCTGATGCTGGCGGCCGTGGCCTGGGCCGCTCGCGTGCCGCCCGGCCACGTGCTGCGGCGGATGGCGATCGAGCTGCCGTTCGTGCTGTTCGCGTTCCTCATCCCGGTGATCGGGCTGGGGGAGCGGACCACGGTGCTCGGCCTCTCGCTCAGCGTGCCGGGGCTGTGGGCGGCGTGGAACATCCTGGCCAAGGCCACGCTGGGCGTGGTCGCCTCCATCCTGCTCGCGGCCACGACCGAGCCCCGGGTGATCCTGCTCGGGGCGCAGCGGCTGCGCGTGCCGTCGCTGCTGGTGCAGATCGCCATGTTCATGCTGCGCTACCTCGACGTGATCCTGGACGAGATGCGCCGGATGCGGGTGGCCCGAGAGTCGCGCGGCTTCGAGGCCCGCGACGTCCGGCAGCTCCCGGCGGTCGCCCGCTCGGCGGGGGCCCTGTTCATCCGCTCGTACGAGCGGGGTGAGAGAGTGCACCTGGCGATGCTGAGCCGCGGCTACTCCGGCCGGATGCCGATGCTCGGCGAGGTCTCGGCGTCCGCCGCGCAGTGGGGGGTCGCGCTCCTGCTGCCGCTTTCGGCTCTAGCGGTGTTGGGACTGTCGCTGTGAACTCACTGGAAGTCTCCCGTCTGGCCTACGCCTACCCGGACGGCACGCAGGCCCTGTTCGGCGTGGACCTCACGATCGGCCGGGGCGAGCGGGTCGCGCTGCTCGGCCCGAACGGCGCGGGCAAGACCACGCTCGTCATGCACCTCAACGGCATCCTCACCGCCGGGCACGGCACGGTGACCGTGGCGGGCACGCCCGTGCGCAAGGACACCCTCAAGGAGGTCCGCCGCCGGGTCGGCCTGGTCTTCCAGGACCCCGACGACCAGCTGTTCATGCCGACCGTCCGCGACGACGTGGCCTTCGGCCCGGCCAACATGGGCCTGACCGGCGAGGAGCTGGAGCGCGCGGTCGTGGGCGCCCTCGAACGGGTCGGCATGCTGGAGGCCATCGACCGGCCGCCGCACCACCTGTCGTTCGGCCAGCGGCGCAGGGTGGCCGTGGCGACCGTGCTCGCGATGGAGCCCGAGATCCTCGTGCTGGACGAGCCGTCGTCCAACCTCGACCCCGCCGCCCGCAGGGAACTGGCCGAGATCCTGCGCTCGCTCGACGTGACCGTGCTCATGGTCACGCACGACCTGCCGTACGCGCTGGAGCTGTGCGAGCGCTCGCTGATCCTCTCCGGCGGGGTGATCGCCGCGGACGGGCCCACACGCGACCTGCTCGCCGACGGCGAGCTGCTCGCGGCCCACCGGCTGGAGCTCCCCTACGGCTTCGCCGTTCCCGCCCCCGCCGAGCCCGCCTGAGCCGCGCCACGGCGCCTCCGGGAGAAGTACAGTGGCTCATCGAGGAGGGGCCCAATGAAGCTGCGGCTTGCGCGACACGCCCTCGGTGACGCCGTGGTGGTGGCCGTGGAGGGTGAGCTCGACCTTTTCACGGCGCCGTTCCTCCGCGACGAGGTACGCGACGCCATCAAGCAGGACAGCGCCCGGCTCGTCCTCGACCTCCAGCAACTGTCGTTCATGGACTCCAGCGGCCTGTCGGTGCTCATCGAGGCGTGGCGGCTGGCGACGGGCGAGGGCGGCGGGGTGTCGCTGGCCGCGCCCCAGGCTCCGGTGGCCCGGATCCTGCGCACCACCGGCCTCGACCGGCGGATCAAGGTGTACTCCGACGTCGACAGCGCTGTGGGTGAGATTTAACCCACCCCGAGTAGAACTTCATTCGGTCGGCGGGTTAGGGTCCGGGATATGGACGTGAACGGATCTGCAGCAATCATCTCCGGCGGCGCCAGCGGCCTCGGTGAGGCCACCGCTCGCGAGCTCGCGCGCCACGGCGCGACCGTCGTGATCGCCGACCTGAACGAGGAGCGCGGCAAGGCCGTCGCCGACGAGCTCGGCGGCGTCTTCGTCCGCACCGACGTGGCCGACGAGGAGCAGGTGCAGGCGGCCGTCGATGCCGCCGTCGCCACCGGCAAGCCGCTGCGCGTCGTGGTCAACAGTGCGGGCATCGGCTGGGCCGAGCGCACGGTCAACCGCGAGGGCGCCCCCCACAGCGCGGCCTCCTACCGCAAGGTCATCGAGGTCAACCTGATCGGCACGTTCAACCTCATGCGCATCGGCGCCGCCGCCATCGCGAAGACCGAGCCGGTGGACGGCGACGGCCAGCGCGGCGTGGTGATCAACACCGCGTCAGTGGCGGCCCTGGAGGGGCAGACGGGCCAGCTCGCCTACTCCGCCTCCAAGGGCGGCATCGTCGGCATGACCGTGCCCGCCGCCCGCGACCTGGCGGCCATCGGCGTCCGCGTCAACACGATCTGCCCCGGCATCATCGACACCCCCATCTACGGCTTCAACCCCAACGCCGAGGAGTTCAAGGCCAAACTGGTCGCCCCGGTCGTCTTCCCCAAGCGCATGGGCCAGGCGAGCGAGTTCGCCCACCTCGTCCGCTCCCTCGTCGAGAACGACTACATGAACGCCGAGGTCGTCCGCTTCGACGGCGGCATCCGCTTCCAGCCCAAGTGAGGTCACGTGTCTGACGACGTCCTCGTCGAGGAGTCCGGCGGCGTCGCCGTGCTCACGATCAACCGCCCGAAGGCACGCAACGCGATCAACGGCGCGGTGGCCCGGGGCATCGCCGAGGCGCTGGACGCGCTCGACGGCCGCCCCGACGTGTCCGCCTACGTCCTGACCGGAGCGGGCGGCACGTTCAGCGCCGGCATGGACCTCAAGGGCTTCCTCGCCGGCGACTTCCCGGTGGTCGAGGGGCGCGGCTTCGGCGGCCTCACCGAGGCGCCGCCGCGCAAGCCACTGGTGGCCGCGGTCGAGGGGTACGCCCTCGCGGGCGGCTTCGAGCTGGCGCTGGCCTGCGACCTGGTCGTGGCCTCCTCCGAGGCGATCTTCGGCCTGCCGGAGCCCAAGCGGGGTCTGGTCGCGGGCGCGGGCGGCATCATGCGGCTGCCGCGCCGCGTGCCGTACCACGTGGCCATGGAGATCGCCCTGACCGGCGACCACTACCCGGCCTCGCGCCTGTACGAGCTGGGCCTGGTCAACCGGATCACCGAGCCCGGCGCCGCGCTGGAGGGGGCGCTGGAGCTGGCCCGCAAGATCGCGGCCAACGCGCCGCTGGCCCTCGCGGCGACCAAGAGGGTGATCATCGAGTCCCAGGACTGGCCGCTGGAGGAGATGTTCCGCCGCCAGGGCGAGATCATCAACCCGGTGTTCGGCTCCAAGGACGCCATGGAGGGCGCGGCGGCGTTCGCCGAGAAGCGCGCCCCCCAGTGGAAGGGCGAGTAGCCCGGTTCCCCCCTCCTCCTCGCGGGGAGGGGGTTCTTTCCTCACGCGCGCATGACGGGCCCTGCGTACGGTAAAGGAGAGGGCGTGGAGCGGGAGGATGTATGAGCGGCTATTCCAGGTCGAGGTACGAGTCGGTCAGGCACGGGGCGGGCACGCTGCTCACCGGCGCGCTGAGCGCCTTCGTCGTCATGCTGGTGATCCTCGGCGTGATGTGGGGCGTCGAGGTCGTGGACTACATGGGGAACGGCGCCCTCGACCGGCAGTTCGGCATCGTCGGCTGGGAGCCTGACGGGCTTGTCGGCATCCTGTTCGCGCCGTTCCTGCACGTCGGTTTCGGCCACCTCATGGCCAACTCGCTGCCGCTGCTCGTGCTCGGCTTCCTGGCCGCCGTGCGCGGCCTCGGCCGCTTCTTCGCGGCCAGCGCGCTCATCATCGTCATCGGCGGCCTCGGCACCTGGCTCACCAGCCCGGAGATCATCACGGTCGGCGCCAGCGGGCTGGTGTTCGGCTACTTCGGGTATGTGGTGTGCCGGGGGCTGTTCGACCGCCGCGCCCTGGACATCGTCATCGGCGTCGGCGTGGCGATCGCGTACTACTCGATCCTGTGGGGGCTGCTGCCCAACCAGCAGGGCATCTCGTGGCAGGGCCACCTGTTCGGCCTGATCGGCGGCGTCGTGGCCGCCTGGGTGCTGCGCCGCAAGCGCCCCGCCGCCCTGCCGGCCTGACCTCGCGACGCGAACGGCCCCGCACGCCGCCTTGCGGCGGGTGCGGGGCCTTCCCGCGTGCTCGGGTGGCTAGAGGCGCTCGACCACGTGGTCGACGCACGCGGTCAGGGCCTCGACGTCGGCCGGGTCGATCGCCGGGAACATCGCGATGCGCAGCTGGTTGCGGCCCAGCTTGCGGTACGGCTCGGTGTCGACGATGCCGTTGGCGCGCAGCACCTTGGCCACGGCCGCCGCGTCGACCTCGTCGGAGAAGTCGATCGTGCCGACCACCTGGGAGCGGTACTCCGGCGCGGCGAACGGCGTCGCGTAGGACGACTTCTCGGCCCACGAGTACAGCCGCTGCGCCGAGTCGGCCGTGCGGGCGGTGGTCCAGGCCAGGCCGCCGTTGCCGTTCATCCAGTCGAGCTGGTCGGCCAGCAGGAACAGCGTGGCCACGGCCGGGGTGTTGTAGGTCTGGTCCTTGGCGGAGTTGTCGATGGCGACCGGCAGGCTGAAGAACTCCGGCACGTAGCGGCCGGTGGCGGCGATCTCCTCGACGCGGGCCAGCGCGCGCGGCGACATCAGCGCGATCCACAGGCCGCCGTCGGAGGCGAAGCTCTTCTGCGGCGCGAAGTAGTAGACGTCGGTCTCCTCGATCGAGACGGGCAGGCCGCCCGCGCCGGAGGTGGCGTCCACGAGCACGAGCGAGTCGTCGGAGCCGACGCGCCGGATCGGCATGGCGACGCCGGTCGAGGTCTCGTTGTGGGTGAGCGCGTAGACGTCGACGCCGTCCTCGGCGACCGGCGTCGGGTGAGTGCCGACCTCGGACTTGATCACCGAGGGCTCGCCCAGCCACGGCGCCTTGCGGGCCACGGTGGCGAACTTGGAGGAGAACTCGCCGAACGACAGGTGCTGCGAGCGGTCGCGGATGAGCCCGAAGGAGGCGATGTCCCAGAAGGCGGTGGTGCCGCCGTTGCCCAGGACGACCTGGTAGCCCTCGGGCAGCGAGAACAGGTCGGCCAGCCCGGAGCGCACGCGGCCGACCAGCTCCTTGACCGGCTTCTGGCGGTGGGAGGTGCCCATGACGCTCGCCCCGGCGGAGGCGAGGGCGGCCAGCTGCTCGGTGCGAACCTTCGAGGGCCCGCAGCCGAAGCGGCCGTCGGCGGGCTTGATGTCAGCGGGAATCACGATGTCAGCCACCTGACCAGGTTACTGAGCCGGTCGGGGTGACTCGCCCCGGGTCCGGATTGTGAGATACGCGGGCACCTGGCCTCCTCTGAGATGTGCGCGGACCTGGTCTCGTCTCACGGTGATCACATACGCTCTGCCTCGTCAGACGAATCTCGGGGGAGACATACGGTCCGGAGGCTCGATCGCGCATGCCCAGCACCCCGGTGTACCAGGTGATCGACGAGGCCGTGCGGCGGCCGTCGCCGCTGTCGCGGGAGCGCGGGCTGCCGATCCTGGTGTTCACCGGGGAACCGGCGGCGGCCGGGCAGGCGGCCGGCACCGCGGCGTGGTTCGGGCGGCGGGTGCCGTACGCGGAGATCGACGCCGGGGACTTCCCGGACGTGGCCGCCATCGCCGAGCGGCTGGCCGGCGCCCAGGGCATGCTGTCGACCTGGGTGCGCGGCACGCTGCTGCCCCCGCCCCGCTTCCCGCTGACCCTGTTCGCCCTGTGGGCGTGGAGCCGGCGCGGGGCCGAGGTCCCCGGCGCGGGCACCCCGCCCAACCCCGTGGTGAAGCGGCTGGTGTTCCGGCAGTGGATGACCGAGTGGCGCAAGGAACGCGCCCGCACCGGCCGGGTCCGCCGGGCCATGGCCGACTACGTGGGCCGCGCCATGACCACCTGGATCCCCGCCTCCGGACTGGCCGCGTACGGGCTGCAGAAGCTCGTGGACGGCCTCAGCCTGCTGGTGTGGGGGGCGGGCATCGCCGTGGCCCTCATCGGCGGTCTGGTCCACGCCCTGCTGCTGATCCGCGGGCCGATCTTCTACCGCTGGTTCCGGCGGGCGCCGTACTTACGGCGCGGGCGCGACGAGAGTGTCGTCGAGTACGCGGTGCGCATCAGCGAGGCACCCTCAGAAGAGGTCGAACGGCTGCTGGTCGCCGCCCTGCTGGAGGACCTGCGCCAGGCCTACCAGCGCCGGGTCATCCCGTGGCCCGGCTGGGGCCGCGACACCTATCCGGTGCTCCAGCTCAGGAACGCCGACCCCGGCACCGCCGGCCGCCGCTTCATGGAGCTGCTCAACGACGTCAGGACGGTCGCCGGGCAGAAGGGCCCGCTGCTGGTCGTCGCCTCCACCACCGTGGCGCCCGCGACCGAGCCCGTGGAGCCGCCCACCGGCCCCGAGCCGGACGCGGTCGAGCTCTTCCACGACTGGCGCGAGCGGGTGCGCCGGGTGCGGCCCAGCCCGTACCTGCTGATCGAGGCCGGGCCGCGGGCCCGGGCCGGCAAGGACGAGCCCCGCAGACTGCTGCCCGTCCGGCCGCTGGCGTACTGGCTGGCGGTGGCGGCGCTGCTCGTGCTGCCCCTCACCGGGGCCGTCGTCGCCACCGCCGGCTGCGGCGCCGAGCTGACCCGGGTGGCCGACCAGTGCGTGGGCCTCGGCGCGCTGGAGAAGATGGCGCCCCACCCGCTCGTCCAGCCGGTGCTGGACCGCATCGAGCGGCAGAACGCGCAGATCCCGTTCACCGCGAAGGTCTTCACCGTCGCCTACCTCGGGCCGCTGACGACGCAGCCGGGAGCGGCGTTCAAGGACGGCCAGATGGCGGCGGTCGCGGGCGAGCTCACCGGCATCGGCGCGTACCAGGACAGCTACAACCGCGGCAAGTCCGACTGGAAGATGAAGGTCGTCTTCGCCAACACCGGCCAGGACTTCGTCAGCGCCGAGCTGGCGGCCCGCGACGTCGAGGAGCGCGCCCGGCACGACCCGTCCCTGACGGCGGTCGTGGGCTTCGCCTGGAGCCGCGAGGAGGTCAGGCGGGCCGTGGACGTCCTGACCCGGGCGAACCTGCCGATGGTCAGCACGGTGAGCACGGTCGGCCAGATCGCCGGGGTCGGCCAGCAGCGCTCGGCCTACCTGTTCCGGCTGGCGGTCGTGGACGAGCTGCAGACCAAGGCCACGGTGGCCTGGCTCGGCACGCTGGGCCTGGCCGAGGACCTGGGGCCGCGGCCGAGCGTGGCCGTGGTCTGGCAGCGCCAGCCGGGCGAGCTGTACAGCGAGGACCTGAAGAACCTCTTCCTGCGCGACTACCCGGGACCCAGGTCCGAGCACTCCTTCGGCGACGACGCCTCACTGGGCGCGGCGATGGAGGCGGCGTGCGGGAGCGGGGCGCGGGTCGTCTACTACACGGGCCGGGCCGACTTCCTGAACAGTCTCAAGCGGGCCTGGGGCGCCTCCTGCGAGCGGCGGAAGGTCCGGCTGCTCGTCTCGGACGACCTCACCGGCGCCGTCGCCAACGACGTGGCCTCCAACGGGCGCGGGCACGACACGACCCTGTCGTTCGTGTCGCTGACCGACGTGCGCGACGCCTCGCTCAACCAGGGGCAGAAGACGCTGCGGCAGTGGGCGGGCAACGCGTGGGTGTTCTCGTTCGCGCACGCCTCGTTCGGCTACGACGCGGCGCAGGCCGTGGCGATCGCGGTCGACGCGTACCGGACGCAGAGCGGCGTGGAGGACGTCCGCGACGGCGTCCACTACAACCTGCGGGGCCTGCGCTTCGACGGCGCCACGGGGACGGTGGCCTTCTCCGGCGACGCCAAGGACCACGACGCGCAGGGGCGCGAGGTGTGGCTCATGAGCGTCGAGTCGGGGCAGCCCATCCGGGCGATGTGGGTGTGCCGGCCGACGGCGGCGCTGGCGGGTTGCGCCGCGCCGCCGGGGTGAGCGGCGGCCTGCTGGGCCGCGCGGGGCGGTACCGCGCAACGCCGTGCTGCGCCGCCCGGATGACGTGCACCCGGGCGGCGAGCGGACCGATGCGGTGCCGGGTCAGATGGTGCCGGTGACCTCGGCGGCCCCGGGCACGTCGCTGAGCGGACGCGAGGCCGGACCGGTGTACCTGGCGCTCGGGCGGACCAGACGGCCCGTCTTCTTCTGCTCCAGGATGTGCGCGGCCCAACCGGCCGTGCGGGCGCAGGTGAACATCGAGGTGAACATGTGCGAGGGCACCTCGGCGAAGTCCAGGACCACGGCGGCCCAGTACTCCACGTTGGTGGCCAGCACACGGTCGGGCTTGCGGGCGTGCAGTTCCTCCAGCGCCGCCTGCTCCAGCGCGGCCGCGACCTCGTAGCGCGGGGCGTCGAGCTCCTTGGCCGTACGGCGCAGCACACGGGCCCGCGGGTCCTCGGCGCGGTAGACGCGGTGGCCGAAGCCCATCAGCCGCTGACCCTTGTCCAGCTCGCTCTGCACGTACTTCTTGGCGTCGCCCATCTGCTCGACGCCCTCGATCATGTGCAGCACGCGGGCCGGGGCGCCGCCGTGCAGCGGGCCCGACATGGCACCCACGGCGCCGGACAGCGCCGCCGCCACGTCGGCGCCGGTCGAGGCGATGACCCGGGCGGTGAACGTCGAGGCGTTCATGCCGTGCTCGGCGGCGGAGGTCCAATAGGCGTCGATGGCCTTGACGTGCCGGGGGTCCGGCTCGCCGCGCCAACGGATCATGAACCGCTCGACGATCGTCTTCGCCTCGTCCACACGGCTCTGCGGCACCATCGGCAGGCCGAGGCCACGCGCCGACTGCGCCACGAAGGACAGGGCCATCACCGAGGCGCGGGCGAGCTGGTCACGCGCCTCCTCGTCCGAGATGTCGAGCAGCGGCTTGAAGCCGTACGCCGGGGCCAGCATGGCCAGGGCGCTCTGCACGTCGACCCGGATGTCACCGGAGTGGACGGGAATGGGGTACGGCTCCGCCGGGGGCAGGCCCGGCTGGAACTTGTTGTCCACCAGCAGGCCCCAAACGTGCCCGAACGGGACACGGCCGACCAGCTCCTCGATGTCGACGCCCCGGTATCGAAGGGCGCCTCCTTCTTTGTCCGGTTCCGCGATCTCGGTCTCGAAGGCCACGACGCCTTCGAGGCCGGGTTTGAAGTCGGACATTATTGGCCGCCTCCCTTTCTTGCCATGTTCCGGCAATGCCTTGATGTCGAGATACCGGCGGGTCAATTTAACCCCCTGCCGAGTCATGCTCGGTCTCCGGACCCGTTGAAACGCCATCGCCCCAGGTCGGGGGCTCGGTATGGGGTCCGCGGCCGGGCGCGCAAGAATACCGTCTCGTGGATGCCACCTCGCGCCCGCCCTCTCTGGCCGGGCTTCGCCGCACGTACGAGGGCGAGCCGCTGCTCGAATCCGGGGCCGCCGCCGATCCGATCACCCAATTCAGCGTCTGGTTCGAGGAGGCGCTGCAGGCGGGCGTGCCCGAACCGAACGCCATGGTGCTGGCCACGGCCTCGGCCGGCGGCCGGCCCAGCGCCCGCACCGTCCTGCTCAAGGGCTACGACGAGCGGGGCTTCGTCTTCTACACCAACTACGAGTCGCGCAAGGGCCGCGACCTGACCGAGAATCCCCGGGCCTCGCTGCTGTTCCCCTGGCACCCCATCCGCCGCCAGGTGCGCGTCGAGGGCTCGGTGATGCGCCTGTCGCACGAGGAGTCGGCCGTCTACTTCCGCTCCCGCCCGTACGGCTCGCGCATCGGCGCGTGGGCGTCGCGGCAGAGCGCGGTGGTGCGCTCGCGGGAGGAGCTGGACGCCCGCTATGAGGAGCTGGCGGCGCGCTGGCCGGACGATCCGCCGGTGCCCGACTTCTGGGGCGGCTACCGGGTCGTGCCGCTGGAGGTGGAGTTCTGGCAGGGGCAGCTCGACCGGATGCACGACCGCCTCCGTTACCGGCGAACCGGATCCCGGTGGGTCTTGGAGAGACTTGCCCCCTAATGTGCCTTAAGTGGCAATCGGGGAGCTGGTTAGACGTCATTTACTGGACACCCGGCCGCTGGGCGTGCCCGCGTACCGGCGGATCTGGATCGGCCAGTCCGTCTCCCACGTGGGCAACGCCGCGACCCTCGTCGCGGTCGGCCAGCAGGTCTACGTCCTCACGCACTCGTCCCTGTGGGTCGGCCTGCTCGGCATGGCCAACTTCGTCCCGCTGGTCGCCTTCGGCCTGTGGGGAGGAGCGGTCGCCGACGCCGTGGACCGGCGCCGCCTCCTGCTCGCCGGCTCGGCCATCTCGTGGGCCGGCACCCTGGTCGTCCTGCTCCAGGCGCTCCTCGGGCTGAACAACGTCCACGTCCTGCTCGCGGCCGTCGCGCTGAGCGCCACCGGCTTCGCGATCAGCTCGCCCACCAGGGGCGCGATCATCCCGCGCGTCCTCACCCCCGAGCTCGTGCCGGCGGCCAACGCCCTCAACTCCCTCGTGTACAGCCTCGGCGCCATCGCCGGGCCGATGCTCGGCGGCCTCGTCCTCGCCTGGTCCGGCTACGCGGCCGTCTACGCGCTCGACGCCGTCCTGTTCGGCGCCGGCCTGTACGCCGCGCTGCGACTGCCGCCGCTCCCGCCGCTCGGCGAGGTGCGCCGGCCGGGCGCCCGCGCGGTGATCGAGGGGCTGCGGTTCATC
The DNA here is from genome assembly GCF_040654455.1 of Nonomuraea sp. NPDC050691. Classification (NCBI taxonomy): domain Bacteria; kingdom Bacillati; phylum Actinomycetota; class Actinomycetes; order Streptosporangiales; family Streptosporangiaceae; genus Nonomuraea; species Nonomuraea sp. NPDC050691. The sequence continues at coordinate 41,722 of NZ_JBFAIA010000023.1, read as the reverse complement.
CTCGGCAGCCAGGTGCTGCTCATGTCGTTCGTGGTCGACATCATCGCGATGGTGCTCGCCCTGCCTCGGGCCCTGTTCCCGGAGGTGGCGGCCGAGCGGTTCGGCGGCGACCCCCTCGCCCTCGGCTGGCTCAACGCGGCCATGGCGATCGGCTCGGCCGCCGGGGCGCTGTTCTCCGGCTGGGTCGGCCGGGTCACCCGGCAGGGGATCGCCCTGGTCGCCGTCATCGCCGTGTGGGGCCTCTCGGTCGCCGCCGCCGGGCTCGTCCACCAGTTGTGGGCCGTCGTGGCGTTCATGGCCGTGGGCGGGGCGGCCGACGTCGTGTCGTCCGTGTGGCGGCAGTCCATCCTCCAGCTCCACGCGCCCGACGAGATGCGCGGCCGCATGCAGGGGGTCTTCCTCGTGGTCGTGGCCGGCGGGCCGCGGCTCGGCGACCTGCGGGCCGGCGCCACGGCCGTCGCGTTCGGGCTGGGGGCGGCCTGGGTGGGCGGCGGGCTGGCGTGCGCCGCCGCCGTGCTGGCCGTCGGCCTCTCCGTCGCCCGCTTCAGGGACTACCGGGCGCGCTGACCGTACGAGGCGGCCTTCCCGCGAGCCCGTACGGCGGGCTCAGGCCGCGCCCTTGACGGTGCCCGCGGCGACCCGGAGGTCGGCGAGCAGGCCCGCGTAGGCCGCGTCCCGGTCGGGGGCGCGCAGCACCGCCGACGGGTGGATGGTCGCGATCGCCAGCGCGTCACCCAGCGGCACCGGCTCGCCCCGCTGCCGCGTCACCCGGAAGGCGGCCCCCAGCAGCGACCGCGCCGCCGTCGCGCCCAGCACCACGACCACCTCCGGCTCCACCAGCGCCAGCTCGGCGCTCAGCCACGGCCGGCACGCCTCCACCTCGGCCGCCGTCGGCTTCTGGTGGATGCGCCGCTTGCCCCTGAGCACGAAGGAGAAGTGCTTGACCGCGTTCGTCACGTAGATGTCGTCGCGGTCGATTCCGGCCTCCTCCAGCGCCCGGTCCAGGATCCGCCCGGCGGGCCCGACGAACGGCTCGCCCTTGCGGTCCTCCTGGTCGCCCGGCTGTTCGCCCACCAGCATGAACCTGGCCCGCGCCGGCCCCTCGCCGAAGACGGTCTGAGTGGCGTTCCGGTACAGGTCACAGCCCCGGCAGCAGGCCGCCGCCTCACGCAGAGAGTCCAGATCGAGGCGGTCGGGAAGGAACGGGGCCGCCCCGTTGTTGCCGTCCATTGCCATCGCTGGTCCTTGTCCGCAAGTAGGGTTTCCTCTGACTTGTGTGCCCGAGGCGGACGGGCTCAGTCCCCGCCGTGACCGGCGTAGCATTCCAGTTGGGAGGAGCCTTGACCGCACACGGCCTGATCGACACGACGGAGATGTATCTCCGGACGATTTACGAGCTCGAGGAGGAGGGCATCGTCCCTCTCCGGGCGCGCATCGCCGAGCGCCTCCAGCAGAGCGGCCCGACGGTGAGCCAGACCGTGGCGCGCATGGAGCGCGACGGACTGGTCCGCGTCGAGGGCGACCGGCACCTGTCGATGACGGAGCTGGGCCGCACGCTCGCCACGCGCGTGATGCGCAAGCACCGCCTCGCCGAGTGCCTGCTGACCGAGGTGATCGGCCTGCCGTGGGAGGAGGTGCACATCGAGGCGTGCCGCTGGGAGCACGTCATGTCGGAGTCGGTCGAGGCGCGGCTGGTGACGCTGCTGCACAACCCCACGACCTGCCCGCACGGCAACCCCATCCCCGGCCTGGCGGAGCTGGGGGCCAAGGAGCCGGCCGACGAGACTGGCCTGTCCATCCTGACCTCGATGTCGGCGCTCGCCGGCCCGCGGGACGTACCGGTCGTCGTGCGGCGAATTAGCGAACAAGTGCAAAGCGATCCCGCCGTGATGCTTAAACTCAAGCAAGTTGGGATACAACCCGGACGCGAGGTCACGCTCGCGGCGAGCGACGACGGTGTACGGGTGACAGGTGACGGTGACGCGAACAACACTCCCGCGGAGCTACCGCGCGACGTTGCCGCGCACGTTTTCGTCTCCAAGCGCTGACGCGCGCGCTGCTGCTTGGTTGAATCCCTCGAGGGAGGCCCTCCACTCCCCTCCGGTCAAGACTGTTGCAGGAGCGCCCGTGGTTCGCTTTGCGCACATGCCTCCCCGAGGAGTGGTCTCCGGATGAAGCGCTGGGGGGATCTGTCCGAGGACGCGGCCGACCATCTCGCCGCGGAGTCCGTCCTGGACCACGCCGAGATGGCCGTCGTCGTGACCGACCGCTTCAGCAACCTGCTGTACTGGAACCCCTTCGCGGAGAAGCTGTTCGGGCGGCCCGGCAAGTCCGTGGCGAGCGACTCGTCGGTGCTGTCCCTCGGCATCCTGGAGAAGGACCACCCGCTCGCGATCGAGCTGGCCAAGCACGTGCTCAAGGGCGGCGTCTGGGAGGGCACGTTCGACGTGCGGCGCGGCGACGGCACGATCGTCTACGTGCGCGCCCAGGCCGTGCCGCTGCGCCACTCCTCCGGCTCGGTGACCGGCATCGTGATCACGGCGCGCGAGGCGCTGCGCAGCAACGAGCGTGAGAAGGACCGCTTCGGCCTGCTGGAGCGCATCGGCGAGCGGCTCGCGGGCTCCCTGTACGTCGAGGAGACCCTCAAGCGGGTCGCCGAGATGCTCGTCCCGCAGTTCGCCGACCACTGCTTCATCGAGCTGATGGAGGGCGACCGCCTGGTGCGCCGGGTGTCGCAGCACGTGCAGGGCTGGACCCCGCCGCCCGGCACCTGGAAGCCGGTCGGCGCGGAGATCCGCTACCCGCCCGGCCACTACGCCGACGTCGCGATGCGCCGCCAGGAGACGATCCTCGTCGAGGACTTCTCCTCCAGCAGCTTCCCGGCCCCGAGCGAGAACAGCGCCAAGCTGTGCGGCGAGGTCGGCATGACCTCCGCGATCGTGGCGCCGCTGTGCGTGCGCGGCGAGACGCTCGGCCAGATGTACCTCGGCCTGTCCAACCTGACCGACCGGCGCAGCCCCCACTACGACGCCTTCGACCGCGACTTCGTCGGCGCCATCGCCACTCGGGTCGCGCTCGCCATCGACAACGCGCTGCTGTTCGAGGAGGAGCGGCACACCGCCGAGTCGTTCCAGAAGCACCTGCTGCCGCGGGCGCTGCCGAAGCTCGACGGCCTGCAGATCGCCGTGCGCTACTACCCGGCGGCGCCGCTCGCCTCCCACGGCCAGGGCATCCAGACCCAGGTCGGCGGCGACTGGTACGACGTGATCCCGCTGTCGGCGGGCCGGGTCGGCATCGTCATCGGCGACGTCGAGGGCCGGGGCGCCCGCGCCGCGGCGATCATGGGGCAGCTCCGCGCCGCCCTTCGCGCCTTCGCCCAGGACGACAAGTCGCCCGCCGACATCCTCGCCCGGCTCGACGAGTGGACGCGCATCATCGCCACTCCCGAGAAGGACGACAACGGCGCCGACGTCAGCGTCCCGCCCATCGTGACCTGCCAGTACCTCGTCTACGACGCCTGGTCGCGCACCCTGTCGTTCGCCAACGCCGGCCACGCGCCGCCGCTGCTGCTGGTCGACGGCCAGTGCGTCGAGCTGGACATCGAGGAGGTCGGCCAGCCGTTGGGCGTGCGCGCCAAGGGCCTGCACGCCGACCTGGTCTACAAGGAGCAGACCCGGGTGCTGCCGCCCGGCGCCGCCCTGCTGCTCTACACCGACGGCCTGGTGGACCGCCGCCCCAACCGCGACGGCCGGATGCCGAGCGACGAGGAGACCCTCGGCGTGCTGTGCGAGAAGCTCGCCAAGCACGCCGACGCCGAGGTGGAGCGGGTCGCCGAAGCCGCCACGGTGGCCGTGCCCGGCGAGATCGACGACGACATGGCGATCCTCGTGGTCCGCTCCAGCCAGGCCGATCTGGACGTGGAGGAGCGCACGTTCCCCGCTCAGCCGATCATGGTGGGTGAGGCGCGGCGCATGGCCTCCGAGGCGTTCGACGCCTGGAACGTACCCGAGGAGCGGGCCGAGCTGGCCTGCCTGCTCGTGTCCGAGGTCGTCACCAACGTGGTGCTCCACGCCGCCAGCGCCAGCGTGCCGCGCCGTGAGCTGACCGTGGACGGTCCGCTGCCGTTCGACGAGTCGTGGGACGTGCCGGGCTTCGAGGACGAGGTCGTGGGCGAGAAGGAGTTCACGCTGCGGCTGCGCCGGGGCGACGAGGCGGTCTGGGTCGAGGTGTTCGACCAGGACCTGCGGCTGCCGCGCATCCGCAGCGCGGGGGAGAACGACGAGGGCGGCCGCGGCCTCTACCTCGTCGACCAGCTCGCCCGGCGTTGGGGCTCGCGTCCTACCAGGGAAGGCAAAGCCGTCTGGTTCGAGATTCCCACCCGTAGCCGCTGAGTGGTTCACTCCTCAGCATGGAGTTGGCCTTCGAGCGGCGCGGCGCCGGTCCGCCGCTGATCCTCGTCCACGGCATCGGCCACCACTGGCAGGCATGGCTGCCGGTCATGGACCGGCTGGCCGCCTCACGCACGGTGATCGCGCTCGACCTGCCCGGCTTCGGGGTCTCCCCGCCGCTGCCCGCCGGCACGCCGTACACCGCGGAGGCGCTGGCCGACGCGGTCGAGGCGTTCTGCGAGCTGCTGGGTGTGCGCGAGCCACACGTGGCGGGCAACTCGCTGGGCGGCTACATCGCGCTGGAGCTGGCCTCGCGCGGCGCGGTCCGCACCGCCACCGCGCTGTCGCCGGCCGGCTTCTGGTCGCCCTCGGAGCTCCTGTACGGCCGGACGGTGCTGCGTGCCCTGCGCGCGGCGGCCACGGCCCTGCCGCCCGAGCAGGCGGCCCGGGCCGCCTCCACCTCGGCGGGCCGGGCGCTGATCGCCGGTCTGCTGGTCGCCCACCCCTCCAGGCTGGCGCCGGAGGCGCTGGTGGCCGCCTCGCAGGCGATGGCCGCCGCGCCGGGCTTCGAGGAGACGCTGGAGTCGTTCGTCGGGATGATGCCGCCCGCCCCGCCCAAGGCGCCGATCATGATCGCCTGGGGCGAGCACGACCGGCTGCTGCCGCGCCGTCAGGCTGTACGTGCCGCCCGGTGGTCGGGTCAGCGGACCAGGCTGCTGCTCGGCTGCGGGCACCTGCCGATGAGCGACGACCCGGAGCTGGTGGCCAGGGTGCTGCTGGAGGGCAGCGGCGGCTAGGCGGCTTCGAGGTTGGCCGCCATGCGGCGGAGCACGTCGATGGTGGCCGCGTACTCCTCCCGGCTCACCCCCTTGGCGGCGCGGCGGCGGATGCGGCCGACCTGCTCCGCGAGTGCCGTGTGCGCGCGCCGTCCCTCCTCGGTGAGCCCGGCGCCGTCGGCCCACCCGCGGGCCGCCAGGCGTTCCCGCGCGTCGTCCACCCCGGAGAACGGGGAGAGCTCGGCGCGGGGATCGTCTCCGGCGGCCAGCACGTTGAGCACCTGCCACTCCCGGCGTGACACCCCTTCCGCGTTGAGTGTGCTGATGAGGGTGCCCTCGAACAGCTCGTCCAGGTGCTTGATCCAGTAACCGATCATCTTCTGCATGGATGTATAATAGCAATCATATGTATGATGACAACTACCTTGAGGCAGTCGAACGCGCGATGGTCGCCATCCGGCGAAGGCAGAGCAGGCGCGCCCTGGCGCGGCTGCACGGCGCGCCCGCCCCGGAGCACGAGGTGCTGGACGTGCTGGAGGCGGCGGGTGAGCCGGTGACGGTGTCGGCCGTCGCCGAGGCGCTGTCGGTCGACCAGCCGCGGGCGAGCCGTCTGGTCGCGGCGGCGGTGTCGGCCGGCCTGGTCCGGCGCGAGGCCGACCAGGCCGACGGGCGCCGGGCGCTGCTCGTCATGACCGAGGCGGGGCGGGAGGCGGTCGAGCGGGCCCACCAGGGCAGGCGCGCGACCTTCGACCGGGCCATGGCCGGCTGGTCCGACGACGAGCGCGCGCAGTTCGCGCTGCTGCTCGGACGCTTCGTCGAGTCGCTGCCGGGCGGTTAGTTAACGGAAGGTCCGGCCCCAGAGGAGCAGCATGACGATCACGAAGACGATCACGATCCCGACGTAGCCGACGGGGCCCAGGCGCAGCGCGCGCCGCACGCGGTTCAGGCCCCAGGCGAACAGCAACGCGAGGAACACCAGAAGGATCAGGCCGCCGTCCATGGTGCCCAGTATGCGTCGCCGGAAGGCCCGGCGCGCGGGGCCATGCCGGGTCTGCGCCGGGAGTCGCGGGCCGGATGCCCGTCAGAAGCCGAACGACCGGCCGATGATCTCCTTCATGATCTCCGTGGTGCCGCCGTAGATCGTCTGCACGCGGCTGTCCACCCACGCCTTGGCCACGGGGTACTCCATCATGTACCCGTAGCCGCCGTGGAGCTGGAGGCAGCGGTCGATGACCTTGGTCTGCAGCTCGGTGGTCCACCACTTGGCCTTGGCCGCGTCCACCGGGGTCAGCCGCCCCGCGTTGAGCGCGAGGACGCACTTGTCGACGTAGTGCCGGGCGATCTCCGTCTCGGTGGCCAGCTCCGCCAGGACGAACCTGGTGTTCTGGAACGACCCGATGCTCCGGCCGAACGCCTGCCGGCCGCGGCAGTACTCCACGGTCTGCTCCAGCACGGTCTCGGCCGCCGCGACCGCGCCCACCGCGATCGACATGCGTTCCTGCGGCAGGTTGCGCATGAGCTGGAAGAATCCCTCGCCCTCGCCGGGGCCGAGCCGGTTGGCCACGGGCACGCGCACGTTCTCGAAGAACAGCTCGGCCGTGTCCTGCGCCTTCATGCCGATCTTGTCGAGGTTGCGGCCCCGGCCGAACCCCTCCATCCCGCGCTCCACGACCAGCAGCGTGATGCCCCGCGCCCCGGCCTCCGGATCGGTCTTGGCCACGACCACGACGAGGTCGGCGTTGACGCCGTTCGTGATGAACGTCTTCTGGCCGTTGAGCACGTAGTGGTCGCCCTCGCGGACGGCGGTGGTGCGCACGCCCTGCAGGTCGCTGCCCGCGCCGGGCTCGGTCATCGCGATCGCCGTGATCAGCTCGCCGCTCGCGAAGCCCGGCAACCACCGCTGCCGCTGCCCCTCGTCGGTCAGCTCCACCATGTACGGGGCCATGACGTCGTTGTGCAGCGAGAACCCGAGGCCGGTGGCGCCGTGGCGCATGATCTCCTCGACGATCACCGTGTTGTACCGGAAGTCGGTGACGCCGGCGCCGCCGTACTCCTCGGGGACCGAGAAGCCGAACATCCCGATCTCGCCGGCCTTCTTCCAGACCTCGCGCGGGACGAGGCCGTCCTTCTCCCAGCGGTCGTGGTGCGGGACGACCTCCCGGGCCATGAACTCGCGCACGGTCTCGCGGAAGAGCAGGTGCTCCTCCTCGAAGAGGTCTCGCTCCATCGGTCTCCTCCAGCACAGGCGATGCGAACGCCAGAATACGATTCTGTTACCCCGAGGTATACCCCGGTTGAGCGCCCGCTTTGTGGCGTGGACACGGCTTCATCACAAGTGCCGAACATCGCCGGATTGAAAGTGGAATCGCCCTAAGATCTACCTTCGGTCGATGTGTGTCGGGAGTGTCCGGTGAATCGGTGGCGCAAGACGTTGATCGGCGCAACGGTCGGCATGGCCGCGTCCGCCGCCTTCGTGGCGGCATCCCACCCTGGGCAGGCCGAGGCTTCCCTGGTCGTCACCTATCTCTGCGGCGACGGCATCGCGGGAGCAGGGGTCAAGGTCGAGGCGAGGGTCACGCCCAGGATCGCGGCCGGCGGCATGCTCGACGTCGGCTGGTCGCTGAGCTACCTGGAGGAGAACAGAAGGTTCGGATCTCCGGGCTTCTTCGCCAAGGGCTCCACGCTCGACCTCGAAGGCGTGGTGGACATCACCGGAGCCTGGAGGGGCCAGTTGCGGCCCACCGGGTTCAAGGAGCAGCCCGAGCTGGTGCCGGGCGACTTCCTCGACCTGCCGGAGGGGCTGTCCGACGCGGGGTCGATCCAGCGCCCCGGAAAGATCCGCGTGAAGCCGGGCGCCTTGACCGTCAGGTTCAAGCCCGCCAAGGGCGAGGTGATGGTCAACAACTCCAACAAGGCCATCAAGTACGACCCCCCATGGTGGTCACACGGCACTGAGGAGGAGTTCGGCGACCACCTCTATGACCTGAGTGAGACGGGGGAGCAGAACGCCTCCGCCGAGCTCACCTTCACCGGCACGCAGGTCGCCTACATCGGCAGGCGCGAGCGGGACCTCGGGCCCGTGCGGGTGTACCTGGACGGCCGCGCCGTGACCGACCCGCTGGTCGAGCCGGGCAAGGACACCAACGGCACGCCGATGACCGGGACCAGGTCCAAGGAGGTCCTCTGGAAGTCGCCGGTGCTGACCTACGGCCCGCACACCATCAAGATCGTGAATGCCGAGACGAAGAAGGCGTACCTCGACGCCTTCCGCGTGACCACCGGTGACAGCGAGGCGCCTCCGCCGTACGACGAGGCGCACTGCGTGATCCAGGGAGACCCCGGCGCCATCGACCTCGTCGTGCCCGGCGCCACCCCGACCGGCCCCACGACCAGCCCCACGCCGACGAGGCCCACCCCCACGGTGACGACCCCGCGGCCGACGGGCACCGGAACCGGCACCCCGACCTCGCCGAACCCGACCAACACCTGGCCCTACTCCCACAGCCCCGGCACATCCCACATCAGCGTGGTCACCGGAGGCGTGCGAACGGCCACGGCCACGGCGACGGTGACGCCGACCCGGTCGCCCAAGGCGACCACCACCAAGTACGTGAAGGCCCAGGTGGCCAAGACCCCCAAGGGCGGGGTGGACACGGGTGAGGCGCCGGAGCCCGCGAGTTCCTCGTACGGGCTGATCGCCGGCGGCTCGCTGCTGCTGATGGGGAGCGCCACGGGCGGGCTGCTGCTGCGCCGGCGGCAGGCCGCGCACGCCGGAGGAGGCCGCTGATGAGCGAGCAGACGAACGGGCACACGAACGAGCCGACGCCCGAGCCGACGAACGGGCTGACGTCCGGGCAGACGCCCGAGCTGACCTCAGGGCAGACGCCGGGGCAGACGGGCGAGCGCGCGCGGGCGCGCAAGGCGGCGCTCAACAAGGCGATGCCGGGGCTGCTGGTCGCCGGCTCCCTGGGCGGCGTGGGCGCCATCATGGCCGGGCTGCTGTCGCTGGCCCCCGCCGTGGACGACGGCTCGGCTCCCGTCGCGGGCGTGGTCGCGCAGGGCGAGCCGAGCACCGTGCAGATCCAGAACGCGGGCGCCTTCGTCCTGTCGCCGACGGTCGGCCCGGGCGGCAAGGACGCGCCCCTGACCCCGGCCCGCCTCGACGCGCCGCCGCCCCCGGCCGCGGCCCCGGTCGTCGCGCCGATCCCGCCCGTGAAGACCACGGCCAAGAAGAAGCCCGCGCCGACCCGCATCAAGATCCCCAAGATCAAGGTCAACGCGCTGATCGGGTCGGTCACGGTGGACCTCAAGGGCAATCTGACCACCCCGCCGCTGTCCAAGCCCAACCAGACGGGCTGGTACCGCTTCTCGCCCGTCCCCGGCGAGCTGGGCCCCTCGGTGATCAACGGCCACGTGAGCACCCGCAAGGGCGCCGCCGTCTTCTCCCGCCTGCGGGAGCTGGCCAAGGGGGACGCGATCTACGTGTACCGGTCGGACAAGAAGGTGACCAAGTTCACGGTCAGCGGGATCGAGCAGGTCGGCAAGACGTCGTTCCCGACCGGCCGGGTCTACGGCAACACCACGAACGCCCAGCTCAGGCTGATCACCTGTGGAGGCGTCTTCAACAAGACGGCCCACTCCTACACAGACAACGTCATCGTCTATGCGACCTTGTCCAAGAAGAAGGGCTAACGCCGTATTTGCGCGGGTTTCCCGGTTTACAGGAGATTTACAGGGACAATTCGTAGGATCTCAACCTAACCGTGACCAGTGGCTGCCAGTCTGGTACGCCTGTTGAACCTGTGCCGAAACGGAGAAGGACAGTGCTGACGTCCAAGGCGAGGCGCCGCCTCGCCCTCAAGACATCCGCCTTAGCCGCAGCAGGTGCAGGTATCTTCGGTGTCGTCCCCGCCGTCGCCGCCCTCGCCACCCCGGTGGACGTGGTCTACAGCTGCACGGGCCAGGTGGGCGGGGTCGCCTCCAACGTGCCCTTCCAGATGGAGCTGAAGACTCCGCTCGTGCAGCCCACCGCCAGCGCGACCGTCACCCTGACGTGGGAGATCCGCCAGCCCACCGCGACTCAGAGCCAGCTCCTCGCGACCGCCGCGATCACGCCGTCGAGCGCCGTCGTGGCCGAGGGCACGGTGACCCCGAGCGGCAGCCCGGTGCCGAGCACGGCGGTGACCGGAGGCGCGACCGCCTCTCCCTACGCGACCGTGACCTCGAACGCGCCCATGCCCCTGCCGACCATGACGTTCCTGGTGCGCCCCACCGCGACGGGCACGGTCGCCGTGAAGGGCGGAGGCTTCTCGCTCAAGGTCAACGGCACCACCTGGTACAACTGTGCGCCTGGCGCCTCCGGCGGTCCCTCGATGAACCTCGTCGTCGGCACCGGCTCGCCGTCGACCAGCTCCAGCCCGTCCCCCAGCACCACCCCCACCACCCCGACCCCCACCCCGAGCGCCACCAAGACCACCCCCACCCCGAAGCAGACCAAGACGAGTTACGTCACCGTGGTCGAGACCCCCAAGAAGCGCTCGTCCAGGACCCCCAAGGCCGGGGCGAACACCGGTGCCGGTGGTGAGATGGGCCCCGACGGGCGGATGTTCGTGCTGGTGGGAGCCGCGTTGATCCTGGCCGCGGGCGTCGGCGGGCTGGCGATGCGCCGCCGCGGCATCAACAAGGGCTGACGGCGCCATGGCCCAGCATCACCCCTACGGAGGCGAGCCGCCCGACGACCCCGGCGGGCGGGTGCTGCGAATCGTGCTCATCCTGGCCGCCATCGCGGGTGTGATCACGGTCGTGGCCGGCATGCTGATCGTCTTCAACTCCCCCGAGGAGTACGGGCTGGCCTCCTCGCAGCGCGACCAGCTCGCCCTGGGCTCCCAGCCCGACGGCAAGGCCACGGGCCAGCCGGCGCAGGCGCTGTTCAACGCCGCCCCGACGGTGCCGCCGCCTCTGCCGCTGCCCGACCCGGCGCCGCCGATGATGCCCTCCAGCCCGGTCCGCATCGTGATCAAGAAGCTGGGCGTGAACGCCCCGATCAAGTCGCTCGGCCTGGCCAAGGACGGCACGATCCAGGTTCCGCCGGCCGCCAACCCGAACCTCGTGGGCTGGTACCGCGAGATGGCCACCCCGGGGGAGGCCGGCGCCGCGGTCATGCTGGGCCACAAGGACACCTACACGCGCAGCGCCGTCTTCAGCCGCCTGCACGAGCTGCGCAACGGCGACACCGTCGAGGTCAAGCGCCAGGACGGCGTCACGGCGGTCTTCACGGTCGGCGGCATCGAGCAGGCCAGCAAGAAGACGTTCCCCACCGAGCGCGTCTACGGCAGCCGGGCCAACGCGCAGCTCCACCTCATCACGTGCGGTGGCACGTACAACCACGTGAGCGGTCACTACACCGATAACATCATCGTCTACGCGACGATGACGAGCTCCTACCGAAGCTGATCGCGGAGGCGCGCATGGGCTGGATGGCGAAGCGGAGACTGCGTACTGGCCCGACGGCGGCGTTGCCCGCCAAGCCGGCCCGCGGCGAGGTGCTGCGACTGGTGCGGCTGGCCGACCCCGACGCCCGCGAGGACGGTGAGGACGTCGTCGCGGCCGACGTCCGGGTCCACGCGCCGGTGGAGGCCGAGCCCGATCTGGTGGGCGGCGTGCTGGAGCAGGTGTGGGCGGTGCGGGTGTCGGCCGAGGGGCCGCTGCCGTTCGACTTCTTCGACCGCTACCTCGCCGAGGGGCTGGCGTTGCGGCTGGGCGGGCTCGCGGTGTGCCGGGGCGAGGTGAGCGATCCGGCCGACGAGGAGGGCGGCGGTCCCGCCGTGATCGTCCCGGTACGGCCGGCGGACGACGAGCTGCGCCCCCTGCTGGAGGCCGAGCTGGGCGAGGTCGAGCAGGAGGAGGAGTTCGTCCACGCGGGCGACGGCGTGCGGGTGCTCGTGGTGCCGCAGAAGGGCCGGCCGCCGGCCGTGGGCGAGTTGCTGCCGTTCGCCTCCGACCTGACGGCGATCGAGCTGCGCGGCGACGACCTGGAGCGGCTGGGCGCGTTCGCGCTGCGGCTGGCCGAGGCGTTGAACGGCCTGGTGGTGGACCGGTGGCGGTTCCGGGTGGACGCCGTGGCCGATCTGCTGCCTCCGGCCGGGAAGGCGTAGAGCATCGTTCTGTTGTAGTCTCTCCCTATAACCGAATAATGCTCGGTTTCAGGAGGCACTGTGGCAGAGGCGTACATCGTCGGGGCGGTCCGCACCCCGGTCGGCAAGAAGAAGGGCGGCCTTTCCACCGTCCACCCCACGGACCTGGCCGCGCACACGCTCAAGGCGCTGATCGACCGCACCGGCGTCGACCCGGCGGCGGTCGAGGACGTCATCATGGGGTGCGTGATGCAGTTCGGCCCGCAGAGCATGGACATCGCGCGCAACGCCTGGCTGTCGGCGGGGCTCCCCGAGACCACCGCCGGCGTCACGATCGACCGGCAGTGCGGCTCCTCGCAGCAGGCGATCCACTTCGCCGCGCAGGGCGTGCTGTCCGGCACCCAGGACCTCGTCGTGGCGGCCGGCGTCGAGTCCATGAGCGTCGTGCCGATGGGCTCGTCGATCACGGCGGCCCTGGAGAAGGGCATGCCGTTCCCGTTCGGTGACATGTGGGTCGAGCGTTACGGCAAGCAGGAGATCTCGCAGTTCCGCGGCGCGGAGCTGATGTGCCAGAAGTGGGGCTTCACCCGGGAGGAGCTGGAGCGGTTCGCGTTCGAGTCGCACCAGCGGGCGGCCAAGGCCGTCGCCAACGGCTACTTCCGCGACCAGATCGCGCCGGTCAACGGCGTCGAGGACGACGAGGGCCCGCGTCCCGACACGTCGCTGGAGAAGATGGCCGAGCTGAAGACGCTCAAGGAGGACGGCCGGATCACCGCGGCCACCTCGTCGCAGATCTCCGACGGCTCCGGCGCGGTGCTCATCGCCTCCGAGCGGGCCGTACGCGAGCACGGCCTCTCACCGCGCGCGCGGATCCACCAGCTCGCCCTCATGGGCGACGACCCGGTCTACATGCTGACCGCGCCGATCCCCGCCACCCGCAAGGCGCTGGACAAGGCCGGCATGTCGATCGACGACATCGACGTGGTGGAGATCAACGAGGCGTTCGCGCCGGTGCCGCTCGCCTGGACCAAGGAGCTCGGCGCCGACCCGGCCCGGGTCAACCCGAACGGCGGCGCCATCGCCCTCGGCCACCCGCTGGGCGGCACGGGCGCCATCCTCATGACCAAGCTGCTGCACGAGCTGGAGCGCACCGGCGGCAGGTACGGCCTGCAGACGATGTGCGAAGGCGGTGGCCAGGCCAACGTCACCATCATCGAGCGGCTCTGACCCGCGAGTGGTCCAGCGCGGCGCCCCGGCCCCACGTGGAGGCCGGGGCGCCGCGGTGGTGTGCGGGGGCCCATGGCGTAGCGGGCCGCGCGCCGCACTCACCACCATCCCGGTAGTGGTCTAGCGCCCCTTGGGCGGAATGCGCCGCGGCGGCGCGATCGGCCGCTGCGGCAGTTTGGGCATCTTCCGCGGCACCGGCGAGGCCGGATTCCCCGGAAGACTCGGGGCGTTCTTCTTTCGCTTACCGCTGGCACGTACTCGCATACGAGGCTCCTTCACGTGACTCGCGACGCGGCCATGGAACGCCGGTCGACAAGCTCAGCTGCCGCGTCTGAAACGGATTCGCCGGCGGGTGTGGACACCGCACGGCGGATGGGCTGCCGAGTGGCCGGGCCGATGTCGGCCCCGGCACATCACAGGTAGAAGCGCATGTCCTAGACGGTAAGGGGCGGCGTGGAAGGGGCGCAACCGATTATTCGGCCTCCAGCCGCGTGGGGGCGGTGTTGTGCACCTGCTGGAAGATGACCGACGTGCGGAAACCCGCGATCTCGCGCCGCTTGCTCAGCCGGTCCAGCAGGAACGCGTGCAGGTGGTCGAGGTCCTGCACGGCCACGTGCAGCAGGAAGTCGTCGCCGCCCGCCAGCACGAAGACGCTGAGCACCTCCGGCAGCTCCGCCGCCGACTGCTTGAACGCGTCGATGACCTCCCGGCTGAGCGGGCGCACCTGCACCGACACCATCGCCTGGACCGGCCGGTTGAGTGCCGCGGGGTCGATGTCGGCGTGGTAGCCGCGGATCACGCCCCGGCGGGTGAGCGCGCGCACCCGCTCCAGGCAGGTGGAGGGCGCCACGCCCAACTGGCGGGCCAGCTCCCGGTTGGACTGGCGCGCATCTGTTTGGAGAAGGCGCACGATCGCCGAATCTAGTTCGTCCATGACGGCAGTCTGGCACCGGTTCCGCCCGTCTGTTCGGTCACTTCCCTATCAAGGCGGGCGAATGACTAGTTTTTCGCGGTATGACAGGACAGATCAGTGGGCGGCTGGGGGCCGCGCAGGGGACGGCCTTGCTCGTGGGCGCGGTGCTGGGGCCGGGGATGCTGGTGCTGCCGCACCTCGCGGCAGCCGCGGCGGGGCCCGCCTCGGTGCTGGCGTGGGCCGCGCTGCTGCTGCTGAGCGTGCCGGTGGCGCTCACCTTCGCCGCGCTCGGCGCCCGCTACCCCGACGGCGGGGGAGTGGCCAGCTTCGCGGCGCTGGCGTTCGGGCGGCGCGCCTCGGCGGTCGTCGGCTGGTGGTTCTACGGCGTCATCCCCGTGGGCACGCTGGCCGGGGCGCTGGTGGGCGGCGAGTACGTGGCCGCCGCCCTCGGCGTGGACTCCCGGGCCGGCACCTGGGCGGTCGCCGTGGCGCTGCTCCTGCTGGCGTTCGCCGCCAACGCCGCCGGGCTGCGCACCTCGGGACGGCTCCAGCTCGGCATGGTGCTCGCCCTGGTCGCGGTGCTGGCCGTCGCCGTGGTCACGGCCGCGCCGCACGCCGAGGCCGTCCGCTTCGCCCCCTTCGCCCCGTACGGCCTGCCGGGGGTGGTGGACGCGGCCGGGGTGCTGCTGTTCGCCTTCGTCGGCTGGGAGGCCGCCAGCCACCTGTCGGCCGAGTTCGCCGACGGCCGCGGGCTCGCCCGGGCGACCGTGGCCACCCTGGCGATCATCACGGTCCTCTACCTGGGCGTGGCCTTCACCACGATCGGCGTGCTCGGCCGGGGCGCGGCCGAGACCACTGTGCCGCTGGCCGCGCTCCTGGAGATCGGCGCCGGCTCCGCGGCCCGGCCGGTCGTCGGCGGCGTCGCGGTGCTGCTCACCTTCGGCGCGATCAACACCTACGTCGCCGGCGCCTCCCGCCTCGGCGCGGCGCTGGCCAGGGACGGCGCGCTGCCCGCCTGGTTCGCGCGGGGCGGCGGGCCGGGCAGCACGCCGTACCGGAGCCTCGGGCTGCTGGGGGCGGCGACCGTCGTGGTGACCGTCCTGGCGCTGGTCTGGACCGTGGACCTCGACACGCTGATGCGGGCCACGTCGGCCTGCCTGGCGGCGGTGACCGCGGCCGGCACGGCGGCGGCCGTGCGGGTGCTGCCCCGCGGGCGGCTGCGAGTCATGGCCGTGGTCGCGACCGTGCTCGCGCTCGCCGCGCTCGCCTGCTGCGGGCCGTACCTGCTGGTGCCGGCCGCGCTGGCGCTGGTGGCCTTGGTGGCGACGCGCGCCTCGGCCCGCCGCCCGGTGGCGCGCGTGACGATCCCTTGAGACGGCGATCACCTGTGGTGACGCTTCCTTGAGGTGACCCCGCCGGAGCGCCGGGTACACAGGCATCCCCAGGGAGCGTAACGTCGGCGGGAGGATGCCATGAGCGAGTACGCGAAGGCGAGAGAGCTCGGCGAGCAGGCCCGCGAGAAGGAATGGACCCGCCCCAGCTTCGCGAAGCAACTGTTCCTCGGAAACTTCCGGCTGGACCTCGTGCGCCCGGCGCCGGCCCCCGCCGATGAGGCGGCCAAGCGGGGTGAGGAGTTCGTCCGGGCGGTACGCAAATTCCTCGACGCGCACGTCGACCCCGCCGAGATCGAGCGCACCGCCCAGGTGCCCGACGAGGTGGTCAAGGGCCTCGCCGGGCTCGGGGCGTTCGGCATCACGATCAGCGAGGAGTACGGTGGGCTCGGCCTGCCGTACCTGTACTACTGCCGGGCCCTGATGCTGGTCGGCTCATACTGCCCCGCGCTGGCCACCCTGCTGTCGGCGCACCAGTCGATCGGCGTGCCGCAGCCGCTCAAGCTGTTCGGCACCGAGGAGCAGAAACGCGAGTACCTTCCCCGGTGCGCGCGGGGCGAGATCTCCGCGTTCCTGCTGACCGAGCCGGACGTCGGCTCCGACCCCGCCCGGCTGTCCACCACCGCGGTGCGCGACGGCGACGAGTACGTCCTGGACGGCGTCAAGCTGTGGACCACCAACGGCGTCGTCGCCGACCTGCTCGTCGTCATGGCCCGCACGGGGGAGAAGGTCAGCGCGTTCGTCGTGGAGGCCGACACGCCGGGCATCACGGTGCAACGGCGCAACAGGTTCATGGGGCTGCGCGGCATCGAGAACGGCGTCACCGAGTTCCGCCAGGTCAGGGTGCCGGCCCGCAACCTGATCGGCCGCGAGGGGCAGGGCCTGAAGATCGCCCTCACCACGCTCAACACCGGCCGCCTCTCCCTGCCCGCCACCTGCGCGGGCAACGCCAAATGGGCCGTCAAGATCGCCCGCGAGTGGGGCAACGCCCGCGTCCAGTGGGGCCGCAGCGTCGGGCGGCACGAGGCCGTCGCCACCAAGATCTCCTTCATCGCGGCCACCGCGTACGCCCTGGAGGCCGTCTGCGACCTGACCAGCCGCATGGCCGACGACCAGCGCAACGACATCCGCATCGAGGCCGCCCTGGCCAAGCTGTACGCCTCGGAGCTGTCCTACCAGGTGCTCGACGAGCTGGTCCAGATCAGGGGCGGCCGCGGCTACGAGAGCGCCGAGTCGCTGGCCGCCCGCGGTGAGCGCGGCGTGCCCGCCGAGCAGATGCTGCGCGACTCCCGCATCAACCGCATCTTCGAGGGCTCCTCCGAGATCATGCGCCTGCTCATCACCCGCGAGGCGGTCGACGCCCACCTGTCGGCCGCCGGCGAGCTGATCGACCCGGACGCCTCCCCGCAGGCGCGCGCCCGGGCGCTCAAGAGGGCCGGCGCCTTCTACGCCCGCTGGCTGCCGACCCTCGTGGCCGGCACCGGCAACCTGCCCACCTCGTACGCCGACTTCGGCCCGCTGGCCGCGCACCTGCGGTACGTGGAGCGGACCAGCCGCAAGCTCGCCCGCTCGCTGTTCTACGGCATGTCCCGCTGGCAGGGACGCCTGGAGCACCGGCAGGCGTTCCTCGGCCGGATCGTGGACGTCGGGGCCGAGCTGTTCGCCATGACCGCGGTCTGCGTCAGGGCCGAGGAGGACGCCGCCGACCTGGGACGCCGGCCGTACGAACTGGCCGACACCTTCTGCCGGCAGGCCAGGCGGCGGGCCGACGCCCTGTTCGCCCGGCTCTGGGACAACAGCGACAGCGCCGACGTCCGTCTGGCCCGGTACGTGCTCGACGGCCGCTACGGGTTCCTGGAGGAGGGCGTCCTCGACCCGTCGATCGAGGGACCGTGGGTCGGCGCGCCCGAGGGCGGGGAGAACGTCCGCAGGAAGATCACCTGACTCCGGTCTAGACCAGTCTCGGCCACTTTCTGCCTCAGATGTTGCCGAACCGAGACGATCCGGTATAGACCGGCTGCCGAAAGCAGGCTTACGCTGACGCAAACGCGTGGCGCGATGGCTCACGCACCCCCAAAACCCTCTGGGCGGGACGGCGACTGGTACGGACCAGCAGGACCCCGTCCGACGAGAAGGCGGTACTACAGGTGAGAATCAAGCTTGCGGGCGGCGCCGCTCTCGGCGTGGCGGCCATGCTGGTCCTGTCCAGTTGCGGCTCGGGCGGCTCCGGCACGGCCGGCGACCAGAAGGCCTCCGAAGGAGGCGCGGTCACGCTGAAGATGGTCGCCGCCGACTACGGAGACGGCCCCGGCAAGCCGAACTCGGGCGAGACGTTCTGGAAGGGCGTCGTCGACGAGTTCCAGGCGGCCAACCCGAACATCAAGGTCGACGTCCAGGTCATCAACTGGAACGACATCGACAAGCAGGTCGCCACCATGGTCCAGAACGGCCAGGCGCCCGACATCCTGCAGACCGGCGACTACTCCGGCTTCGTCAAGGACGGCCTGCTCTACAAGGTCGACGAGGTGCTCTCCCCGAACGTCTCCGGCGACATGCTGCAGAAGTTCGCCGAGTTCGGCAAGGTCGACGGCGCCGCCTACGGCATCCCGTTCGTCTCCTCCGCCCGCGCCCTGTTCTACAACAAGGACCTGTTCGCCAAGGCCGGCGTCGCCGAGCCGCCCAAGACCTGGGACGAGCTCAAGGCGGCCGCCGAGAAGCTCAAGAAGGCCGGCGTCAGCCAGCCGTTCGGCCTGCCCCTCGGCCAGGAGGAGGCCCAGGGCGAGTCGTTCCTGTGGATGCTCGGCAACGGCGGCGGCTACAAGGACGCCTCCGGCAAGTGGGCCATCAACTCCCCGCAGAACGTCGAGACGTTCACCTACCTCAAGGGCCTCGTCGACGCCGGCCTGACCACCCCGAACCCCGGCACCAAGGACCGCAAGACGGTCTGGGAGGACTTCGGCGCCGGCAAGGTCGGCATGGTCAACGGCGGCCCCATGTCCATCCCGATCTTCGATGCGGCCGGCCTGAAGGACAAGTACGGCGTCGCGCCCATCCCCGGCAAGTCCGGCCCGCTCGACACCACGCTCGGCGTCATGGACTGGATCATGGCGTTCAACAAGAACGGCCACGCCGCCGAGATCAAGAAGTTCTTCGACTTCTTCTACACCGGCTCCGCCGCCCAGAAGATCAGCGACACGTACAAGCTGCTGCCCGTCACCACCAGCGGCATCCAGAAGCTGTCGGGCGACGAGAAGCTCAAGCCGTTCCTCGACGCCCTGCCCAACGCCAGCTTCTACCCGTTCCAGGACCCCAAGTGGGCCGACGTGAACCCGGCGATCAAGCAGACCATCGGCGGGGCCGTCAAGGAAGACCCGGCCAAGGTGCTCGGCGAGCTCCAGAAGGCCGCTGACGCCAGCTGACCCCTGGGCACCGTACGGCCGGCCGTCTCGCAGCCGGGACGCCGGCCGTACCGTCATGGAAGGTACTTCATGAGAAGATTGCGCGCCCTGGAGCCGCTGGCCTGGACCGGGCCCGCCGTCGTGCTCATCGCGGTCGTGGTGCTCTGGCCCGTCGTCGAGATGATCCGGTCGTCGTTCCTCAAGATCAGCCGGTTCGGGGTGGTGCAGGGCTCCAACGGTTTCGCCAACTACGAGAAGCTGTTCGACGAGAAGGACTTCGCGGACATCATGCTCCGCAGCGTGATCTGGGTCGTCGCCGTCGTCGCCCTGACCGTCCTCGTCTCGCTCGCCCTCGCCCAGCTGTTCAACCAGCGCTTCCCCGGCCGCCGCGTCGCCCGCTGGGCGCTCATCGCGCCCTGGGCCGCGTCCGTGCTGATGACCGCGATCGTCTTCAAGTGGATGCTCGACCCCGAGGTCGGCGTCATCAACCAGATCCGGCTCAAGCTCGGCCTCATCGACGCGCTCGGCGGCGCCTCGGCCGACCAGCTCGGCGACGCCTCCACCGCCATGCCGTGGCTGGTCTTCGTCGCCGTCTTCGTCTCGGTGCCGTTCACCACGTACGCGCTGCTCGCTGGCCTGGCCACCATCCCCGCCGACGTCTACGAGGCGGCCAAGATGGACGGCGCGTCCAAGCTGCGCACGTACTGGTCCATCACGCTGCCCCTGCTGCGGCCCGCCCTGACCGTGGCCGCGCTCATCAACGTGATGAACGTCTTCAACAGCTTCCCCATCATCTGGGCGATGACCCACGGCCAGCCCGGCTACTCCACCGCCACCTCGACGATCCTCATGTTCATCCTCAAGGGCTCGAACATCGGAGAGTCGGCCGCCATGTCCGTCGTCAACTTCGGCATGGTGCTCGTCCTGACCGCGATCTTCCTCAAGGTCTCCCGCTGGAACAAGGAGGTGGCCTGATGGCCGTCACGACCGCGCCCCCGGCCACCGCCCCCCACCACGCCCGGCCCCGGCCCGCCGCCCGGCGCGCCATGCCCAGGCTCAAGACCACGATGATCGCGGCCGCCGCCTACGTGATCGCGTTCATCTTCGTGTTCCCGTACCTGGTGATGCTGATCACCTCGCTGCGGCCCCAGGAGTCGCTGCGCGAGGCCACCCTCCTGCCCACCACGTGGGAATGGTCGAACCTGGCAAACTTCTGGAGCAGCGGCCTGGCCGGCAACCTCATGGTCACCCTCAAGGTGGCCGCCGGGTCCACGATCCTCGTGCTGCTCGTGGCCCTGCCCGCCGCGTACTACTCCGCGCGCCACAACTTCCGGGGGCGCACCGCGTTCCTCATCCTCGTGCTCATCACGCAGATGTTCCAGCCGACCGCCATGCTCGTCGGCATCTACCGCGAGTTCTTCCAGTTCGGGCTGGTCGACTCGATCTGGTCGCTCATCCTGGTCAACGGCGGGTTCAACCTGGCGTTCGCGGTGTGGATCCTCAACGCGTACTTCTCCTCGATCCCGCGTGAGCTGGAGGAGGCCGCGTTCATCGACGGCAACGGCCGCTTCGGCGCGCTGTTCCGCATCACGCTGCCGCTCGCCATGCCCGGCGTCATCACGGCGCTGATCTTCACCTTCATCGCCGCGTGGAACGAGTTCGTGGTGGCGCTCACCCTCACCACCACGCCCGAGAACCAGCCGCTCACCGTGGCCCTCAACTCGTTCATCGGCCAGTATCAGGTGGACTGGCAGAACCTGTTCGCCGGCTCCGTCATCGCGACCATCCCGGTGATCATCCTGTTCGCGCTGATCGAGCGGAAGGTCGTCGGCGGCCTCACCGCCGGCTCCATCAAGTGAGGCCTACCTCGGATGGGGCTACTGGGGGACGCGAGCCACGCAGAAGACCGTCTGGCCGAACGGCGGCGTGACGAACCGCTCGATCAGCCGCGTCGCCGGCACCACCGTGCGGTCGTAGATCTTCACCAGCCGCGGGTCGGGGTACCCCACCCCGCCCCGCCGCACCGCCGCCCACCAGGCGATGCCGCCCAGGAAGTTGATCGGCTTGAGCACGTCGATGTCGAGCCCCGCCTTGGCGACCGTCGAGCGCAGCGTCTTGGGCGTGTAGCGCTGCACGTGGCCCACCTTGCGGTCGAAGTCCCCGTACAGCTGCATGTAGCCCGGCACCCAGATGATGATCCGCCCGCCCGGCAGCGTCACCCGCGCCAGCGAGCGCAGCGCCTCGGCGTCCTCCTCGATGTGCTCGAGGACGTTCATCATCACGACCGTGTCGACCTTGTCCTCCAGCGGGATGTCGGTCGGCAGCCCGAACTGGAGCACGTCGATGTCGTCGCGGCCCGCGAACCGCTTGCGCAACTGCTCGACGCAGTAGGGGTCGAAGTCGCTCACCACGAGCCGGTCGAGCCGCGGCAGGAACTGCTCGGCGAAGTGGCCCAGGCCGGAGCCGATCTCCAGCATCGACCGCCCGACGTGCGGGGCCACCATGTCCAGCTCGTACTGCCGGTAGTTCTTGGCCTCGTCGCCGCCGAGGTGGTTCTCCAACGCCTCGTCACCGGCCGCCGGCTGCACTACACGGTCATACCCTGAAGACATAGTCCCGTTCCTTAAAGGGCTCGCGGATTGGCCCGAGTCTAGTGCCCGGCCGGGCTCGAAGGTCACATGATGCGCCGAACACCCTTCCCAGCACGTCCAGGATGCGGTGAAATCTGACACGCCCATGGATGACGACGAGGCGATCGCCCGCTCCCTCGACGGCGACCTGACCGCCTACGAGGCGCTGGTCGCCCGCTACAGCGTGCTCGCCCACCGCACCGCCGCCATGCTCGGCGCCGCCGACGAGGCCGAGGACGTGGTGCAGGAGGCGTTCGTCAAGGCGTACCGGCACCTGTCGTCGTTCCGGCAGGGCTCGCCGTTCCGGCCGTGGCTGCTGCGGATCGTGGCCAACGAGACGCACAACCTCACCCGCTCGCGCGGGCGCAGGACCGGCCTCGCCGTGCGGCTCGGCGCCGTCACCGATCCCGTCGCCCCCGACGACCCGGAGGGCGCCGCCGTGGCCAAGGACCGCCGCGCCCGCCTGCTGGAGGCCGTGCGCGCACTGCCCGACGGGGAACGCGACGCCGTCGTCTGCCGGTACTTCTTACAGCTGAGCGAGGCCGAGACCGCCGAGGTGCTCGGCCGCCCCGTGGGCACCGTCAAGTCCAGCACGCATCGCGGGCTGGCCCGGCTGAGGGAGGAGGTGGGTGGTGAGCTCGCGTGAACCCCACGACGACGATCGCGGCGGCCTCGGCGGCCTCGGTGACCTCGAAGCCGAGCTGTTCGCCCTCGGCGACTCCCTCGACGTCCCCGCGCCGCCGCCCGCCGACGTCGCGGCGGCCGTCCGCGCCCGCCTGACCACCGGCATCGCCCCCACGACCCCCGCCCCCACGACCCCCGCCCCTACGACCCCCGCCACCCCGGCCGGCCGCCCCCTGAAGCGCAGGCGCGGGCGCAGGTGGGCGGTCGTCGCCGCCGTCGTGCTCGCCGTGGCCGCCCTCACGGCCGCCACCCCGCAGGGCAGGGCCGCCGTGGCCCAGATCCTCCGGTACGCCGGGATCGAGCTGCGCCTCGGCGGCGCCCCGGTGCCCGTGGAGCCCACGCCCACCTCGCTCCCGGGTGAGCGCGCCGTCACCCTCGACCAGGCCCGCGCCACGGCCCGCTTCCCCGTCAGGACCCCCGGCGCCCTCGGCGCCCCGGACGCCGTCACCGTCTCCGACGGCGGGCGCGTGGTCTCCATGCTGTGGCCCGGCGGCCTGCGCCTCGACCAGTTCGACGGCACCATCAGCCCGTACCTGTGGAAGCAGCTCGGCCCGCCCTTCCCCGAGGAGGTCCACGCCGCGGGCCTCGACGCCCTGTGGATCGGCGGCGCCCACCCCCTCGGCTACATCAAGCGCGAGGACGGCACCTCCGTGCCGCTCCGGCAGGCCGCCCCCACCCTCATCTGGGAGACCGGGGGAGTCGGTCACCGCCTGGAGGGCGCCGGGGACAAGGACCGCGCCGCCCGCATCGCCGCCTCCCTCCGCTGAC
The DNA here is from genome assembly GCF_040654455.1 of Nonomuraea sp. NPDC050691. NCBI lineage: Bacteria > Bacillati > Actinomycetota > Actinomycetes > Streptosporangiales > Streptosporangiaceae > Nonomuraea > Nonomuraea sp. NPDC050691. Next base: position 18,414 of record NZ_JBFAIA010000023.1, on the reverse strand, counting down.
CGGGCCCCGGTCTGCTCAGGAGCGGCGCTCACTCGGGGCCGCGTTCACTCTGGGGTGCTGCTCACTCGGGGGGCGCTCACTCGGGAGCGGCCAGCCAGTCGTCGATCTCCTTCAGCAGCTCCTTGCGCGTCTCCTCCGGCGCCGCCGACGCCCGCACCGACTGCCGCGCCAGCTCCGCGACCTCCGCGTCGGCGAAGCCGTACACCTCCCGCGCCAGCTCGTACTGCCGCGCCAGCCGCGACCCGAACAGCAGCGGGTCGTCGGCCCCCAGCGCGATCGGCACCCCCGCCTCGAACAACCGCCGCACCGGCACGTCGCCCGCCCGCTCGGCCACCCCCAGCCCCACGTTCGAGCTGGGACACACCTCGCAGCAGATCTCCTGCCGCGCCAGCAGCTCCATCAGCCGCTCGTCCTCCGCCGCCCGCACCCCGTGCCCCAGCCGGTCGGCGCCCAGGTCCTCCACGCACTGCGCCACGCTGCGCGGCCCCAGCAGCTCACCCCCGTGCGGCACCGCCAGCAGCCCCGCCCGCCGCGCGATCCGGAACGCCCGCTCGAAGTCACGGGCATGCCCCCGGCGCTCGTCGTTCGACAGCCCGAAGCCCACCACGCCCCGCCCCGCGTACTGCGCCGCGAGCCGCGCCAGCGTGTTGGCGTCCAGCGGATGGCGCGTGCGGTTGGCCGCCACGACCACCGCGATCCCCACACCCGCGTGCTCCGCGGCCCGGCCCACCGCGTCCAGCACCAGCTCCATCGTCGCCGTCAGCCCGCCGAAGCGGTGCGCGTAACCCGACGGGTCCACCTGGATCTCCAGCCAGCGCGAGCCCTCGGCCGCCTCGTCCTCGGCCGTCTCCCGCATCAGCCGGTAGACGTGTTCCGGTCGCGACAGCACCGACCGCGCGATGTCGTACAACCGCTGGAACCGGAACCAGCCCCGCTCGTCGGTGGCCCGCAGCCGCGGCGGCCAGTCCTGCTCCAGGGCGTCCGGCAGGTGCAGGCCCTGCTCCCGGGCCAGCGCTATCAGCGTCGAATGCCGCATGGAGCCGGTGAAGTGCAGGTGGAGGTGGGCCTTGGGGAGAGCGTCGAGCGGACGTGCCATTTCCCTATGGTGCCACTCAACCCGACGCGGCATTCACGCGTTGAGGAGGGCGAAAGGGGACCCTCGCTCATGACGGATGAAGACGAAGCGGCGTTCGACGAGTTCATCGCCGCCCGGAGCACCTCGCTCATGCGCACCGCGATCCTGGTCTGTGGCGCCACCAGCCACGACGCAGAAGACCTCGTCCAGCACGCGCTGGAGAAGGTCTATCGGCACTGGCCGAGGATCCGGCGCGACAATCCGGAGGCGTACGCGCGCAAGGTCGTCGTCAACGCGGCGATCAGCAAGGCGCGGCGCCGCCGCCTGATTCAGGAGATCACGTTCGCGCGGCCGCCCGAGACGGCCGCGCCCTCACCCGACCTCGACCTGCGCGACGCCCTCTTCGAGGAACTGCGCAGGCTCCCGCCCAGGATGCGGGCCGTGCTCGTCCTCCGCTACTGGGAGGACCAGTCCGAGGCCGCGACCGCCGCCCTGCTCGGCTGCTCGCCCGGCACCGTCAAGTCCCAGGCCGCGCGCGGCCTGGCCAAGATCCGCGAACGCATGAACGTCACAGAAGGAGTGTTGCGATGAAGGTCGAGGACCTCCTCGCGGAGGCCATGGAGCGCCAGGTCGGCCACGTGCAGGCACCGCCCACGCTGGGCCGGGCCGTACGCCGCCGGCACCGCGCCCACGTCATCAGGTTCCGCGCGGCCGGGGCGGCCCTCGTGACCGCCGCCGTCGCCGTGGCCGTCCCGCTGGCCCTCAACACCGGAGGACCCGCATCGGCTCCCGCGGCGAGCTCGCCCACCTCCGGCCAGGACAGCGCCGTGGTGGACTCCGTCACCATGCCCGACGTCACGGGCATGAAGATCGCCGACGCGGTCGCCGCCGTACGCGCGGCCGGTCTGGGCGTGGACGGCCCGGAGCCGGTCAGCCCCGAGTCGGCCGACGAGATCGTCGTCACGCAGAAGCCCGCCGCCGGCGTGGAGGTCGCGAGGGGAGAGCTCGTCGTCCTCAAATCCATGACCCGCGCCAAGGGTCCGCAGGACCTCGGCGACCTCGGCGACGGCCGCACCTTCGGCGGCATCCACGTCGGCTACCTGCCCGAGGGCCTCGACTGGAGCCGATGGTCGGGCAAGAACGGCTTCGGCAAGACCAGCTACACCACCTCCTACGCGCCCGGCGGCGACGAGACCGACGGCTACGGCGTCCAGATCGTCGTGTTCGAGGGAGAGGCGACCCAGTTCGTCCGGAAGCGGATGGGCGCCATGCCGTCCGTCAAGATCGGCGACCGTGAGGGCTACCTCGCCGACGTCTCCGAGGGAGGGGAGGTCGCGAAGGAGCCCGGGGACGACACCACGGCCACGATCGGCTTCTTCCTCCGCGACAAGCTGGCGGTCGAGGTGTACATCAGCCCGGTGTACGCCAAGAAGGTCGACGCCGCGGCCGAGCTCAAGAAGATCGCCGAGGGGATCGAACCGGCGAAGTGACCTGTGCCGCCGGTCCGCCGGCTGTGCTGGTCGTCCCGTGAGGGCGGCCGTACGGGGGGCCAGTCGCGCGAACGGCACCACGGGCGGCGGCGGAGCGGGGATCCTACGGTCATGACCCCTGAGGCGATGACCCCCTGTCCCCCGCAGGACGCGCCGCCCCCGCGGGACGCGGGACCCTTCCAGGAGGCGGGAACCTCGGGGGCGGCGGGCGCTCCGCGGGACACGCCGTCCCCGCGAGAGATGGGTGCTCTTCGTGCGGCGGGGCCCCTCGGGGAACGCGCGGAGATCTTTTCGGGCGTCCGCCAGGGCGGGCAGTGGTGGCGGGCGGTGCTCGCGCTCGGCGCGTTCGGGGTGGCGGCGGCGGCCGTCTACGGGATCTTCTCCTCGGGGTTCGGCCGGCCGCCCCACGCCGCCGCCCTCCACCCGCCGCCCGCCATGTCGCCGGTCCCCGTGGGTTCGTCGGCGCCCGCTTCACCGCCGCCCGCTTCACCGCCGCCTGCTTCACCCACGGCCGGTTCGCCTGCGCCCGCTTCATCCACGGCCGGGACTTCCGCCCCTGCCCCTGCCCCTGCCGGGCCCGCGCTGGCGCCGCCGCCTCCCGACCCCGCCTCCACCCTCGCCGTCGTCTCCGGCGACCTCTGGTTCACTTACCTCCCGGCCGGGCTCACCCGAACCGGCGGGGGAGTGGCCGACACGGGCCCCGGCTCACGGGCCGCGTGGGCCGTCTGGGCCGTACGGGCGGGGAACGGGCCGGGCGACGCCGGGGACGGACCGGGCGACAGGGGCGGGTACGGGCCGCGGGACAGGTTCGTCGAGGCCCGCGCCGACCACGGCGCGATCGCCGCGAGCTGGGCCGCCTACCGCCGCACCGCCCCTCCCGGGTCCAGGGAGACCGCCGTCCGCGGCAGACCCGCCATGGTCGGCCGCGACCCGCGCGGCGGCCGGACCATCGTCTGGCTCGAACGTCCCGGCACCGGCGTCCGCGTCCGGGTGGGCGAGCCTCTCGCCGGGGAGTTGCTTCCTGTTGCCGCCTCCGTGCGGAGTCCTGTAGGAGACTGGGGAGGTTTTCCCTGAGTCTCCACACATAGTCATGGGGGGTCGATGCGCCGCCGCCTGGCTTCGGTGACCATCGTGCTGGCGGTGGCCGGTTGCGGCTCCGACGTGCCCGTGACGCACACCGCGCGCACCACGCCCGGCCCGGCCACCGTCCACGAGACGCCGTACCCGGATCTCACCTGCGGTGACGGCAAGCTGGCGATCACGCACGTGCCGTCCGGGCTCACCCCCGGCCCCACGTTCGACCGGATCAAGTCCCTGACCCGCAAGCTCCACGTGCGCGGCCGGAGCTGGCGCGGCACCGGCGGCGAGCAGTTGCTCGTCGGGGTCGTGTGCGGGGTCCGCTCGGTCGAGACGTTCGCCACCCTCGTCAGCAGGGCCGGGCTCGGCGCGTACGAGGGCATGCCGGCGCTGCGCTGGCGCACCCGCGGCGACATGCGCAACTTCATGTGGCTCGAACGGCCCGGCGTCGCGGTGTACGTCGCCGCGACGCCGGGACTCGCCCAGGAGGTCAAGGAGGTCGCCGACGGCGTCGCCCAGGACGGCTGACCCGCCCCGGACGACCTCGGACGGCCGACGAACCGGACCGCCCGAGTGTCAGTGCGCCTCGGACAGCAGCTTGGCGATCCGGCTGACGCCCTCGACCAGGTCGTCGTCGCCGAGCGCGTACGACAGCCGGAAGTACCCGGGCGTGCCGAACGCCTCGCCCGGCACCACCGCGACCTCGACCTCCTCCAGGATCAGCTCGGCCAGCTCCGCCGACGACGCGGGCCGCCGCCCGCGCAGCTCCTTGCCCAGCAGCTCCTTGACCGACGGGTACGCGTAGAACGCCCCCTTCGGCTCCGGGCACACCATGCCCGGGATCTCGTTGAGCATCCGCACGATGGTCCGCCGGCGCCGGTCGAACGCCTCACGCATCCGCTCCACCGCCGACAGGTCGCCCCGCACCGCCGCCAGCGCGGCCATCTGCGAGACGTTCGCCACGTTGGAGGTGGCGTGCGACTGGAGGTTCGTGGCCGCCCGCACCACGTCGGGAGGACCGATGAGCCAGCCCACCCGCCAGCCCGTCATCGCGTACGTCTTGGCCACGCCGTTGAGCACGACCACCCGGTCGGCCAGCTCCGGCACGGCCGTGGCGATGCTGGTGAACTCCGCGCCGCCGTACACGAGATGCTCGTAGATCTCGTCCGTCACCACCCACAGGCCGTGCTCGGCCGCCCAGCGGCCGATCTCCACGGTCTGCTCGCGCGTGTGGACCGCCCCCGTGGGGTTGGACGGCGAGACGAACAGCAGCGCCTTCGTGCGCTCCGTGCGTGCCGCCTCCAGTTGCTCGACGCCCACCAGGTAGCCGGTCGTCTCGTCGGTCACGACGTCGACCTGGACGCCGCCCGCCAGCTTGATCGCCTCCGGGTACGTCGTCCAGTACGGCGCGACGACCAGGACCTCGTCGCCCGGGTCGAGCAGCGTCGCGAACGCCTCGTAGACGGCCTGCTTGCCGCCGTTGGTGACCAGGACCTGCGTGGGCTCCACCCGGTAGCCGGAGTCGCGCAGCGTCTTGTCGGCGATGGCCAGCTTCAGCTCGGGCAGGCCCCCGGCGGGCGTGTACTTGTGGAAGCGCGGGTCGCGCGCCGCCTCGACCGCCGCCTCGACGATGTAGTCGGGTGTGGGGAAGTCGGGCTCGCCGGCGCCGAAGCCGATGACCGGGCGGCCGTCCGCCTTCATCGCCTTCGCCCGGGCGTCCACGGCGAGGGTGGCTGACTCGGAGATCGCGGAGATTCGCGTGGAGATGCGAGGTCGCATGGACATGACCCCCATGCTCGCATCTCCTCGCCGTGTCGGCCCGTTGCAGGGGGTCTGACCTGCGAGATCGGAATGGGTTCGACGGAACGGGGATCCACCGATACACTTTCGCCTGGTCGTGCCGCCGCATGTCGATGTGCGGTTCGGTCCAGGCAGTGAGCTGATCAGGGTAGTGTGGTTGGCGACATAGGGCACTGGCGCAATTGGTAGCGCACCGGTCTCCAAAACCGGCGGTTGGGGGTTCGAGTCCCTCGTGCCCTGCGAGTGCGGTCCGCGCAATAATGGGCGTGTAATGCGCGCCGCAAAACTGCGTTGGATACGACAGATCAGGTGAGGACTGTGGCGATCGACACGCGCGGCGAGACCGCAGGCAAGCCCAGTGGTGAGAAGAAGTCTCGCACTACGCCTGCCCTTTTCTACCGGCAGGTCGTCAATGAGCTGCGCAAGGTCATCTGGCCGACACGCAAGGACCTGGTCACCTACACCACGGTCGTCCTGGTATTCGTTCTGATCATGGTGGCCATCGTGTACGGGCTGGACGCCGCCCTCGGCTGGGCCGTCCTCCGGATCTTCGGCGGAGCTTGATCCGGTCCGAGGTCGCCGGTGCCGCCTGACGGAGTCGCCATTCGATTCTCGACGAAATTCGACGGAAGAGGAAAGTCACCGTGTCCGAGTCTTCAGTGCCGGCGGAGGAGCCCCGTAGCGAGTGGGGCGACGAGCCGGAAGAGGCCGTCGAGGCCGCTGAGGAGTCCAACGGCGCCGAGTTCGCGGAGAGCGACGAGTTCGCGGAGAGCGACGAGTTCGCGGACAGCGACGAGGCCGCCGACGACGAGGCTCCCGCAGCCGAGGACGGTGACGCTGAGCCCGACGTCGATCCCGTCGAGGAGTTCAAGCGCGGTCTGCGCGGCCTTCCCGGCGAGTGGTATGTGATCCACTCCTACGCCGGCTACGAGAACCGCGTCAAGTCCAACATCGAGAGCCGCAACGTGTCTCTCAACATGGAGGACTACATCTACCAGGTCGAGGTGCCGACGCACACCGTCCAGGAGTTCAAGAGCGGCAAGAAGGTCCCGGTCAAGGAGCGGGTGCTGCCCGGCTACGTGCTGGTGCGCATGGAGCTGACCGACGAGTCCTGGGCCGCGGTGCGCAACACGCCGGGCGTGACCGGTTTCGTCGGCCTGTCCAACAAGCCGAGCCCGCTGAGCCTCGACGAGGTCGCCAAGCTGCTCGCCCCGGAGCCCTCCGAGGAGAGCAAGAAGGCCACCGCGAAGACCAGCAGCGGCCCGGCGGTCGAGTTCGAGATCGGCGAGTCCGTCACGGTCATGGACGGCCCGTTCGCCACGCTGCCCGCCTCGGTGAGCGAGATCAGCCCCGAGTCGCAGAAGCTCAAGGTGCTCGTCTCGATCTTCGGCCGTGAGACCCCGGTTGAGCTGTCGTTCAACCAGGTCTCGAAGATCTAAAACGATCACATACACTTAGACGTTCGGCTGGCCGCCTGTCGCGAAGGGCGGCCTTCCGACATGTCCGGCCGCACCCGCGGCCGGACAGCATCACGATCAGGACCCGGAGAAGGACTCATGCCTCCGAAGAAGAAGATCGCGGCGCTCGTCAAGGTTCAGCTTCCCGCTGGCCAGGCCACGCCCGCCCCGCCGGTCGGTACCGCCCTCGGTCCGCACGGCGTCAACATCATGGACTTCGTCAAGCAGTACAACGCTGCGACGGAGGCCCAGCGGGGCAACATCATCCCCGTTGAGATCACCATTTTCGAGGACCGCAGCTTCACCTTCGTCACGAAGACGCCCCCGGCGCCCGAGCTGATCAAGAAGGCTCTGGGGCTCGACAAGGGCAGCGCGGTCCCGCACAAGGACAAGGTCGGCAAGCTCAGCCGCGAGCAGCTTCGCAGCATCGCCGAGACCAAGATGCCCGACCTCAACGCCAACGACATCGAGGCGGCCGAGAAGATCATCGCCGGCACCGCCCGGTCGATGGGCATCACCGTCGCCGACTGAGACCTTTCCCTATCCCGTGGGAGGGCCGAGCGCTGGCCCGCGGACCACAAGGAGACATCATGCAGCGCAGCAAGGCGCACAAGAACGCCGCGGCGAAGATCGACCGCGACAAGCTCTACTCCCCGGCCGAGGCGGCCAAGATCGCCAAGGAGACGTCGACCACCAAGTTCGACGCGACCGTCGAGGTGGCCCTCCGGCTCGGCGTCGACCCCCGCAAGGCCGACCAGATCGTGCGCGGCACGGTCAACCTTCCGCACGGCACCGGTAAGACCGCCCGGGTCCTGGTCTTCGCGACCGGTGACCGTGCCGAGGCCGCCCGCGAGGCCGGCGCCGACATCGTCGGCGCCGACGAGCTGATCGACGAGATCGCCAAGGGCAACCGGCTCAACGAGTTCGACGCCGTGGTCGCCACCCCGGACCTCATGGGCAAGGTCGGCCGCCTGGGCCGCGTCCTCGGCCCGCGTGGTCTCATGCCCAACCCCAAGACCGGCACCGTGACGCCCGACGTCGCCAAGGCCGTGACGGAGATCAAGGGCGGCAAGATCGAGTTCCGCACCGACCGGCAGGCCAACCTGCACTTCATCATCGGCAAGACGTCGTTCGACGAGCGCAAGCTCATCGAGAACTACGCCGCCGCGCTGGACGAGGTGCTCCGGCTCAAGCCGTCGGCCGCCAAGGGCCGCTACGTCAAGAAGGTCACCTTCTCGACCACCATGGGCCCCGGCGTCCCGGTCGACCCCAACGCGACGCGCGGCCTCACGGCCGAGCTCGACGCGTAACGACCTCCGCGCCTCCAGGCGCACCCCGAACGGCCCCCGCCTCCACCGGCGGGGGCCGTTCGTGCTTTGGGTGCGTCTGGGCGTATATGGGTGTTCGCGTATGGGCGTATGGGGGCGGGGGTCTTCACGCGCCTGAGACGCACATGCGCGCGCCTCAGGCGCTCGTGCCCGCCCCGCCTGTCCCACAGCGTGCTGACCGACCCGCCTCCGAGCCCCCCGCGTCCCGCACCCGCCCCTGCGTCCCTCGTCCCGTCGCTGCGGCGCGCCACCGAGGGGCCCATGCCGCATCGGAGGGTTCGTGGCACCCGCCGGAGTCGTCCCGCCGGCCTCCGAAGGGGCACGTACCCGCCAAGACCGCTGACCAGGACAGAGGACAGGTCCACGAGATGGTCCGGGACGACCCTGGGTTTTCCCTTAGATCTCCGGGGAAGACGGCATTTCCGGCTACTGACACGTAGGGTCAAAACATGCTGAAGCGCAGGATTTCTCTCGCCACTGCCGCGGCCGGTGCCGCGTTAGTGGCGGTCACGCTCACCGGTTGCGGCTCGAACGCGCAGCCGATCCAGGTGAACCTGGCCGCCTCCGAAGTGCTGGCGCAGGCCGCGCAGAAGACCTCGGAGGTCACCAGCTACACCGTGGACGCCGTCGTCGACGTCACGAGCCCGCGGGACGACGGGGGCAAGGTGCAGGGGCGGATGCTTTATCAGAGCAAGCCGCAGCTGGCCGTCGACCTCACGCTGGACACCGTCGACGTGGGCCAGCGCTCGCTGCCCGGCGGGGTGCGTGCCGTGCTCCAGGGCGACACGGTGTACGTCAAGGTCGAGGCGCTGAAGGAGCTCGTCGGCGCCACCAAGCCGTGGATCAAGGTGTCGCTCAGCGAGATGGGCGGCTCCGACCAGGTCAAGCAGACGCTCGACCAGATCCAGCAGTTCGACCTGGCCAACGTCACCAAGATGGTCACCACGTCCAAGGACGTGAAGTCCGTCGGCACGGAGACCGTGGACGGCACGGACACCACTCACTACAGCGGCACGTTCCCGACGGACGTGGCCGTCAAGCAGCTCCCCGCCGACGAGCAGGAGCAGGCTCGCAGGGGCCTGGCGGAGCTGAAGGACGTCAAGTTCGACGTCTGGGTGGGCTCCGACGGCCTGCCGCGCAAGCTCGCGCTGAACGGCAAGGAGCAGGACAGCACGCTCGACGCCACGCTGTTCTTCAAGGGCTTCAACGAGCCGGTGAACATCCAGGCGCCGCCCGCCGACCAGGTCGGCGAGCTGCCCAAGGGCACCACCAACTAAGACAAGTCCACCACCGACCGAGCGATCGGTCTCGAGAGCGATTTGGAAACTCGGCGGCCAGGCCTTACTCTGGTCGTTGCCGAAGACCGCCGGCTGTTGTCGGGTGCCTCACTACCTGACAACCGAAGGATCCGCGTAAGCGGACGGCCCGCGCAGGTGTGATGCGAGTTTCCCGCATGGTTGATCCATGTGTGTGAGCCCCGTGTGCGCCCTGCGCCCGGGGCTGTTCTCGTTTCTGGGCCTTCACCGGTGGCACATCTGGAAGGAGGCCCATGGCGAGGGCGGATAAGGCGACAGCGGTTGCCGAGCTCAAGAGCGAGTTCGAAGGCAGCGCCGCCGCCGTTCTGACCGAGTACCGCGGTCTCACCGTCGCCCAGCTCAAGCAGCTGCGCGTTGCTCTTGGTGAGAATGCGAAGTTCGCCGTGGCGAAGAACACCCTGACCAAGATCGCGGCCAACGAGGCCGGCGTGACGGGTCTGGACGACCTGCTGATCGGCCCGACCGCCGTCGCCTTCGTCAAGGGCGACGTCGTCGAGGCGGCCAAGGGTCTGCGTGACTTCGCCAAGGCCAATCCCCTTCTGGTGATCAAGGGTGGCGTTCTCGAGGGCAAGGCCCTCGACGCCGCTGGGATCACCAAGCTCGCCGACCTCGAGTCCCGCGAGGTCCTCCTCGCGAAGCTTGCCGGCGCGATCAAGGCGAAGCAGAGCGCTGCTGCCGCGATGTTCGCCGCGCTGCCCACCAACATGGCTCAGCTGGCCGAAGCCCTTCGCGCGAAGCGCGAAGAGGCGGGCGAGTAACTCGGGGATTGCCGCACACCCCGCGGTCCCGTTCCTAAATTTCGCAAGTCCCATACGGAGGAAACCATCATGGCGAAGCTCAGCAACGACGAGCTGCTCGACGCGTTCAAGGAGATGACCCTCCTTGAGCTGTCCGAGTTCGTGAAGCAGTTCGAGGACGTCTTCGACGTCAAGGCCGCCGCCCCCGTCGCGGTTGCCGCCGCTGCCCCGGCCGGTGGCGGCGCCGCCGCCGCCGAGGTCGAGGAGCAGGACGAGTTCGACGTCATCCTCGAGGCCGCCGGCGACAAGAAGATCCAGGTCATCAAGGAGATCCGCGCCCTCACGTCCCTCGGCCTGAAGGAGGCCAAGGACCTGGTGGACGGCGCTCCCAAGCCGGTCTTCGACGGCAAGGTCAACAAGGAGCAGGCGGAGAAGGCCAAGGCTGCCCTCGAGGGCGCCGGCGCGACCGTCACCGTCAAGTAACACCCCTCTCCGGGCGCCCCTCGCGGGCGCCTCGCGGAGGTCGTTCGTCCAGAAGGGGCGGCCACACCCTGGTGCCGGGTGTGCCGCCCCTTCTGCGTGCCCGGGGCCCGTACGGCTTATGTGCGCCTGGGGCCCGTACAGTGCCGGCGTGCCTGCGCCCGTACGGCTCTCTCGGGTGCTCACGAGATTCTCATGCGCCTTTCATGGCCGGCGGAGGAGCCGTTCCTAGCCTGGCGTACGTGACCACCACTACGCATGTCCGGACCCGATGGGCGCTGGGCGGCCTGCTCGCCGCCACCGCCGTGCTCTACCTCTGGGGGCTCGGCTCGTCCGGCTGGGCCAACGCGTTCTACTCGGCCGCCGTGCAGGCCGGCACCCAGAGCTGGAAGGCGTTCTTCTTCGGCTCGTCCGACGCCGCCAACGCGATCACCGTGGACAAGACGCCGGCGTCCCTGTGGCCGATGGAGCTCAGCGCGCGGATCTTCGGGCTGAACACGTGGAGCATCCTCGTCCCGCAGGCGCTCATGGGGGTGGCGACCGTCGCCGTGGTGTACGCGACGGTGCGGCGGCGCTTCCCGGCCTGGGCGGGGCTGCTGGCCGGCGCCGGCATGGCGCTGACGCCCGTGGCGGTGCTGATGTTCCGCTTCAACAACCCGGACGCGCTCCTGGTGCTGCTGATGACGCTCGCCGCGTACTGCGTGGTGCGGGCGCAGGAGCGGGCCGCCACCCGGTGGCTGGTGCTGGCCGGGGTGTGCCTGGGGTTCGCGTTCCTGGCCAAGATGCTCCAGGCGTTCCTGGTACTGCCGGGGTTCGCGCTGGTGTACCTGCTGACCGCCCCGGCGGGCGTGTGGCGGCGGGTGGGGCAGCTCGCGCTGGCCGGGGTGGCCATGGTGGTGTCGGCGGGGTGGTGGCTGCTGGCCGTGGCGCTGGTGCCCGAGTCCGACCGGCCGTACATCGGCGGCTCGCAGACCAACAGCGTGCTGGAGCTGGCGCTCGGCTACAACGGCATAGGGCGGCTCAACGGCGCCGACTACGGCGGCCTCGGCAACCTGAACCAGGAGGCGGGACCGCTGCGGCTGTTCGACACGGAGGCGGGCGGCCAGATCTCGTGGCTGCTGCCCGCCGCGCTGATCCTGCTGGGGGCGGGGCTGTGGCTGACGCGGCGCGCGCCGCGTACGGATCCGGCCCGCGCGCAGCTCGGCGTGTGGGGCGGCTGGCTGGTGGTCACAGGGGTGATCTTCAGCATGATGCAGGGGATCTTCCACGCGTACTACACGGTCGCGCTCGCGCCGGCGATCGCCGCTCTGGTGGGGACGGGTGCCGCGCTGGCGTGGGAGCGGCGGGAGCCGATCCTGCCGGCGGCGGTCACGGGGGTGACGGCGCTGTGGTCGTACGTGCTGCTGACGCGTGACGAGGACTGGAACCCGTGGCTGGGGCCCGTGGTGCTGGTGGCCGGGCTGGCGCTGGCAGCGGCCCTCCTGACGCTCGGCCGCCTCAGCGCGCGGCACGAGGCCGTACGGGGGGCCGAGGAACGCGAGCACGCGGTGGTCCGGGAGAGCGCGGCCGGAGAGGACGCGGTCGGGGAGCGTGCGGTCGGGGAGCGCGCGGAACGGGAGCCGGCCGTACGAGGACTGTCGGCGCGGGAGCCCGGGCGGTGGCGGGCGCCGAAGTGGTGGGGCGCGGTCGTCGTGGGGGCGGTGGTGGTCTGCCTCGCCGGGCCGGCCGCCTACGCGGTGGACACCGCGGCCTCGCCGCACACCGGCGCCATCCCGACGGCCGGACCCTCCACCGGAGGCCCTGGAGGACACGGAGGCCCTGGCGGGTTCCGGGGCGGCGGCCGGGCGATGGGCATGGGGCCCATGGGCGCCCAGCCGGGGCAGGGCCGGCCCGGGGGAGTGCAGCAGGGCACGGGGCAGCCGGGCGGACCGTTCTCGGACGGCCGCGCCGCGGGGCGTGGCGGCATGGGCGGCGGGCGGCCCGGCGGCATGGGCGGGCTGCTCGGCGCGGGCACCCCGTCCGCGGAGCTGACCGCCCTGCTGAAGCGGGACGCCGCCTCCTACACGTGGGCCGCGGCCACGGTCGGCTCTAACAACGCCGCCGGGTACCAGCTCGCGACCGGCCTGCCGGTGATGGCGGTGGGCGGGTTCAACGGCACGGACCCGGCGCCGACGCTCGCCCGCTTCAAGCAGTACGTGGCCGAGAAGAAGATCCACTACTTCGTCGGGACGGGCATGGGGATGGGCGGCCGCGCGGGCGGCATGGGCGGCATGGGCGGCTCGGACAGCGGCGGCAGTGACGATGCGGCCCAGATCGCGGCCTGGGTCCAGGAGACGTTCACGGCCACCACGGTGGGCGGCGTGACGGTCTTCGACCTGACCACCGGCTGACCGGCCGCCCACCCGGTCCGCCGTGGCATCCATGTGGGGAGTCCGGGGGACCGGGTGCATCTGATGCCGCACGGAGGCTGATCGCGCGGCCCGGCGTCCGGCTTACCGGCTGTCGCGTCGTGGCGGCGGGGGCACCCGGCTCACCGGCCGCCCGGGCGCGGGGGGCGTCCGGTTCGCCCGCGACGTCCGAACGGCGGCCCCGGCAGGGGTGCGGCCGACGTCGGGCTTGCCGGCCCCGGGTTCTCGGCGGCGGAGTCACCTGGTTCGGCCGTCACGTCCACGCGGGTCCATGCGGCGGCCTGGGCGGCATGGTTCTCACCTGACGCCCGCGCGGCGGCGGCTCTGGTCACGCGGTCCCGGTCACGCGGTCCCGGTCACGCGGTCCCGGTCACGCGGTCCTGGCTACGCGGCGGCGGCTCGGATGCGGCCGATGGCGGCGGCGTCCATGTAGTCGCGCGTGTGTGTGATCTGCCCGTCCCTGACCCGCAGGACCAGCAGGCCGGGCACGGTGATCGGGTTGCCGGCCACCGTCACGTCGGTCTGCTGCTCCACCACCACGACCTCGGGGTCGGCCGTGGCATGGAGCGCCACCAGGCGGACCCGCTCGACCTCGGCCGGGGTCTCGGACCACGACACGCGGTAGGCGGCGCGGACCTCCTCCCGGCCCTTGAGCGGCGGCAGCCCGCCGAACGGGAACTCGTGCAGGCCGTCCTCGGCGTACAGGCCGGCCAGCTCGTCGGCCGACTTGTGCAGCATGGCGCGGTGGAACGCCGCGACGATCTCCTCAATGGACACAGATGTACCCCTCTTCGCTCAACAGGCGTTGACTCAACGAGCGTAGAGCGAACCGGGATGTCCGGTCAACGCGTGTAGAGTCGGCGCCGTGACCGAGCCAGCGCTCCCGCGTGCAGAGCGCCGCCGCAGGACCGAGCAGCGAATCCTCGACGCGGCGCGCGAGCTGTTCGCCGAGCGCGGCTTCGAGCGCACCACCATCCGCGCCGTCGCGGCGGTCGCCGAGGTCGATCCGGCGCTGGTCATGCAGTACTTCGGCAACAAGCGACGCCTCTTCGCCGAGGCCGTGCGCGTGACGGGCCCCGCCGACTCCGCAGGGAGCCCGGAGGAGGCCGTCGAGCAGTTGCTCGGCACCCTGGGCCTGAAGATGCGGCTGCCGCCCGCCTCTCTGGCGATGCTCCGCTCGATGCTCACCCACCCCGAGGCGGCCGCGACGGCCCGCGAGGCGCTGAGCCGGCAGGTCGAACAGGTCAGCGCGTCACTGCCCGGGGAGGACGCCCCGCTGCGCGCGGCGCTGATGACGACGATCCTGCTCGGAGTGACCGTGGGCCACCAGCTCCTGGAGCTGGACGAACTGCGCGAAGCGTCGCATGACGACCTCGTCGCCGCCCTCCGCCCCGCCCTGCGCGCCCTCGCCGAGACCGACACCTGAGACCGGCCCCACCAGGGCCCATCCGCGCAAGCCGCCCCACCGAGGCCGCCCCGCGAGCCCCGCGAAAACAGACCCGCTGGGACCGATCGTGGCCCGACCTCCCGAGGCTTGCCAGCCGGCCCGCGTCCCGAGCCCGTCGCTGACCGATCCATACCGTCTCATGCCCGTCCGGCCGTTTCCCGTCCAGTCGCGGTGACCTCCGCGTTATGATCCGGCGACCGGCGAAAGGGGTGCGCGGACGTGACGAATCTCTCTCTTCGGTTCGGTCGCCCACTGATCCTCGCGATGTCCGCGCTGCTCGTCCTGCTGGCCGTTGCCGGCATGTGGATCGGCGCGCAGGAGCGGGACGCCCAAGTCAGGGCCGACGACCGGAAGGCGGCGCTCGACGCCGCGGGCACGCACGCGGTGAGCCTGCTGTCGCTGCACTACAAGACCGTCGACTCGGACGCGCGGCGCATCCTCGACACCTCCACCGGGGCGGCCCGCGAGGAGTACGAGGCGAACCTGGGGCGGCTCAAGAGCACCACGGTCGCCAACAAGGTCGTGCAGGACGGCGTGCTGCGCGCCACCGGCCTCGTGTCGATGACGGGCTCGGCGGCGAGGGTGCTGGTGGTGGCCGACGTGGACATCCGCTGGGAGGGCTCCAAGACCCCGCCGCAGGACCGGTTCTACCGGTGGTCGATGGACCTCACCAAGGTGGGCGGGGTCTGGCTGGTGTCCAAGGCCGTGCAGATGTGAGCAGGCCTCGGAGGAGAGGAGAGCGGGTGTGAGGGTCGTCATGGCCGCGGTGCTGGCCGTCGCCGTGCTCGTGCTGGGCGCGGTCGTCGGCGTGATGTGGGCCGACCTGCGGGCCCTGCGCGACGCCGACGCGGACGGCGTGGAGGCGATGGCGGCGGCCCGTACGGCGGCGCCCGACCTGATGTCGTACGACTACCGCACGGTCGAGCGCGACCTGGCGCGGGCCCGGGCGCGCACGACGGGCGCACTGTCCGGCTACTACGGCGAGTTGGCCAGGTCGCTGGCCGGCAGGGCGAAGGCGCAGAAGACCGTGCAGACGGCGTCCGTCACGGCGGCGGGGGTCGAACGCGCGGAACCCGGGCGGGTCGAGGTGCTCTTGTTCGTGAACACCGGTACGGTCAGGGAGGTTCCGGGGGAGGCGGCGCCGCAGCGCCAGATCAGCCAGAATCGGGTCAGGCTGACCATGGTCCGCGGTGACGGCGGGTGGCTGGCGGCGGACCTGTCCACGCTGATCGGGACGGTCTGACGGGCTGGGCGCGGCGGGTTCTTCAATTGTCACTAAAAAAGAGGTTTGGCGCAGGCAAAGGACGGGGTAACTCCGTCATGACCACACCGGTCGCCGGCATGGGTTCGGTCCTCGGTGTGACGGAGCGTTAACCGTCCCCGTTCGCGGGTATCGTCTTGGGCCTGACGGTAGGCGCCCGATCACGCAGGGGAGAAAACCCAGCGTCCGGGCCCCTGGTCGGCGGAAAGTCCGGCTTGTGGGCTTGACGTTTCCGCGCGAACGGGCGATGCTGCGACCAACGTGAAGCATGCAGCGAAGGCGAAGTGGACAGGCGTGTGCCGTTCGGCTACACTGCCCCTTTGCGCTGCCCTTTGACGACCCGCTCCGCTTGCTCACGTTGCGAGGTTGTCTGGCGTGCGTGTAGTCAGTCCGCCGCGAGCCCTCGGAAGGACATCTGTTGGCAGCCTCGCGCAACGCCTCCGCCGTACCCGCCGGTCCCCGTCGCGTCTCTTTCGCGCGCATCCAGGAGCCCCTCGAAGTTCCTGATCTTCTCGCTCTGCAGACCGAGTCCTTCGATTGGTTGCTCGGCAACGAGAAGTGGAAGGCCCGGGTAGAGGCGGCTCGCCAGGCCGGTCGCAAGGACGTCCCGACCCAGTCGGGCCTCGAAGAGATCTTCGAAGAGATCAGTCCGATCGAGGACTTCTCGGGGACCATGTCCTTGTCGTTCCGCGACCACCGATTCGAGCCGCCCAAGTACTCAGTTGATGAGTGCAAAGACAAGGACATGACCTTCTCCGCCCCGATGTTCGTCACGGCGGAGTTCATCAATAACACCACCGGTGAGATCAAGAGCCAGACGGTGTTCATGGGCGACTTCCCGCTCATGACCCCGAAGGGCACCTTCATCATCAACGGCACCGAGCGTGTCGTGGTCTCCCAGCTCGTCCGCTCGCCCGGTGTGTACTTCGAACGCAACGTCGACAAGACCTCCGACAAGGACCTGTACGGCTGCAAGGTGATCCCCTCGCGGGGCGCCTGGCTCGAGTTCGAGATCGACAAGCGCGACAGCGTCGGTGTGCGCATCGACCGCAAGCGCAAGCAGGCCGTCACCGTGCTTCTCAAGGCACTGGGATGGACCAGCGAGCAGATCCTCGAGCGTTTCGGCCAGTACGAGTCCATGCGGGCCACCCTGGAGAAGGACCACACGGCCGGCCAGGACGACGCGCTGCTCGACATCTACCGCAAGCTCCGCCCGGGCGAGCCGCCGACCAAGGAGTCGGCGCAGACCCTGCTGGAGAACCTCTACTTCAACCCCAAGCGGTACGACCTCGCCAAGGTGGGTCGCTACAAGATCAACAAGAAGCTCGGGGTCGCCAGCGAGATCACTCAGGGCACGCTCACCGAAGAGGACATCGTCGCCACGATCGAGTACATCGTCCGGCTGCACGCCGGCGAGGAGTCGATGCCGGCGGCCGAGGGTGCGCCGATCGACACGGTCATCGTGGAGATCGACGACATCGACCACTTCGGCAACCGCCGTCTGCGCAGCGTCGGCGAGCTGATCCAGAACCAGGTCCGCCTGGGCCTGGCCCGCATGGAGCGGGTCGTGCGTGAGCGCATGACCACGCAGGACGTCGAGGCGATCACGCCGCAGACCCTGATCAACATCCGCCCGGTCGTGGCGTCGATCAAGGAGTTCTTCGGCACCTCGCAGCTGTCGCAGTTCATGGACCAGACCAACCCGCTGGCCGGCCTGACGCACAAGCGGCGTCTGTCCGCGCTGGGCCCCGGTGGTCTGTCCCGTGAGCGGGCCGGCTTCGAGGTCCGTGACGTGCACCCGTCCCACTACGGCCGGATGTGCCCGATCGAGACCCCTGAAGGCCCCAACATCGGCCTCATCGGCTCGCTGGCCTCCTACGGCCGGATCAACGCCTTCGGCTTCGTCGAGACGCCTTACCGCAAGGTCGTCGACGGCAAGGTGACCGACCAGGTCGACTACCTGACCGCCGACGAGGAGGACCGTTACGTCAAGGCGCAGGCCAACACGACGCTCAACGCCGACGGCTCGTTCGCCGAGGCCCGCGTCCTGGTCCGCACCAAGGGTGGTGAGACCGAGCTGGCGCGTGCCGAGGAGGTCGACTACATCGACGTGTCGCCGCGCCAGATGGTGTCGGTGGCCACCGCGATGATCCCGTTCCTGGAGCACGACGACGCCAACCGCGCGCTCATGGGCTCCAACATGCAGCGTCAGTCGGTGCCCCTGCTCAAGAGCGAGGCGCCGCTGGTCGGCACCGGCATGGAGTACCGTGCCGCGACCGACGCCGGCGACGTGATCAGCGCCGAGAAGGCCGGTGTGGTCGAGGAGGTCTCGGCCGACTACGTCACGGTCATGAACGACGACGGCACCCGGACGACGTATCGGGTGGCGAAGTTCAAGCGCTCCAACCAGGGCACGAGCTTCAACCAGAAGCCCATCGTGGCCGAGGGCGACCGGGTCGAGGTCAACCAGGTCATCGCCGACGGTCCGTGCACCGACAAGGGCGAGATGGCGCTGGGCAAGAACCTGCTGGTGGCGTT